>JAYVMM010000555.1:0-4102 GCA_043758975.1 Planctomycetota bacterium
CCTTGTCGATGGTCGCTTTGGCGCGTCGGGGCGAGAACCTCTTCGGACATCCCCACTGGCGCCAACTCCTTACCGCCCAGGCGCAGCTGACCTCGCCCACGGGCATGGTCACGGTCAACAGCGGCACACAGTACGCCCCGTTCAGCCGCCAACCGCTGTCGTACCAGCTGGTGGACGAGCTGAAATCCTTCTATCCGCGCGAGCGCATTGCCGACTGGCTGCTCGGCCAGGCCCATGGCGCCGGTGCGCTCATCGGCAACGACGAAGGCACGCGCATGTGGTCGACGGAAGATTTCTCCGCGGAGGCGTATCGCGCCGCAGTCGCGAAGCTCGCGCGCCTGCGCCTGCCGAGTCCGACCTATCCTGGCTTCGTACGCGGCGTGCTCTACGACGCGGATATCGCGCCCACGGCGCGGGCTGACCTCGGCCTGCCACTCGACTTCAGCGCGCCTGTGCACGGCGTATTCTCGAGCAGCAGCGACCGCAGCGCACAAGCGGCGTGGATCAACCTGTTGGTCCGCCCCGACCACTACCTGGGCGCCGGGCACCACCACGCCGACGCCGGCATGCTTCACTTCTCGGCGCTGGGCGTCGACTGGTTCACTCAGTCACCGTTCAGCCAAGCCTACGACGGGCGTTTCTACTCACTGGTGCAGGTCGATGGCCATTCCGAGGCTGAGAACATGCCCGGAATCGCCAACGGCTACAACGGCGCGGCCACTTATCTGGGCATGACCTCGACCCCCGACGCCGCCTGCGCCAGCGCCGATCTCACCTACGCCTATTCCTGGCGGTGGCTGACCCAACCGCCGCAGGAATGGCCCCTAGCCGCCGCGCACATGGGCTGGGAACTCGACCCTTCTCCGGAGCTGCAGCGCATTTGGGCCGGAACCGCTCGCTATAAGATGCGGCCATGGTGGGCGCACTACACCTACTCCAACTACATGCCCACCTGCCGTGCGCCATTCAATCCCATGCAATACGTGTACCGCACCGCCGGTCTGGTGCGTGGCACCCACCCCTACGGTCTGGTCGTGGACGACCTGCGCAAGGACGCCGGCATGCACCGCTATGACTGGGTGGCGATGCTGAACGGTGGCGTGAGGCAAGCCCAGGTCGACGGCCTGCCCGCGGGCTGGGCAGCGCTCGGCTTCCTCCGCGAGGCGGCTGGCAAGCCTGCAACAGCAACGAGCGCGCCGCTCTTCATGCAGGCCGGCGAGCCGCTGCTGCTGGTCGTGCCGATCGGTGACCAGGGCGCTGCCACCCAGGCACGCGCCGAGACCGTCTCGGACGGGCCGGTGGGCAAGGATGGCAGCATCGGCCACTATGACCGCGTGATAATCACCCAGGAGGGCGTGGCTGCCACCTTCACCGTGCTCCTCCTGCCCATCCACGCGGGCGAGACGCTGCCGATGGTCGCCTGGGACCGCGCCACCGCCAGCGTACGGATCGCATGGGATGGACAAGTGGATGTGCTTCGCCTCGCCGTCGGCGCCGATAGTCGCACGCGCGTGACGATCAGCCGAGCCGGGAAGAATATCCTGGAGGGACGGTGATCCGCGTCCCGTACTGGAAAAGCACCGCATCGCGTCCGCGTGCATACTGCTGCGCACAAAATCGCCGATGGCTTCGCATGCCTCGTAGGAATAGAGGACTCTGCCCACGCTTGCAGCGCCGCGATCGCGCTCAGCGGATGTCGCCATGCCTTGGCCTGGAAAAGCTGGGATCCGTGGCGTGCTCGTGGTGGGAGCCGCCCGCGCATAGCGGCTGCGGCATCAAGCGCCGTGCCGGGTGCACCCTGGTACGCCGCCGCGACCACCATGAGAACATCCTGGGTGGGGGCGTGACGGCGTTCATCGCCGAGCGGGGCCGCCTCGGCACAGGCGTGGGCCGAGGCGAAGGCGCACGAGACGATTGACAAGCCAACCACGGGCGGATGGCATGCCCGTCCGATGCCAGCGCTCCTGCAAAGCGCTCAGGGCTTGGAGTAGGACACCGTCAGCGCCTGCACCGTCAGCGGCGCGCGCGCGCCGTGCTTGGTGTTGTCGACGCGCAGGAAGAGGGCGGCGATCGGAAAGGCCTTGGGCGGAAGGCCGATCGGCCTGACCACGGGAGCGTCATTGACCATCATTTCGAGGAAGCCTTCCTCGGTATGGCGCAGTTCGATGTGCAGCTCGCTGCCCTCGGCCTGGGTATGGAGGTTGTCGGCATGGCCGCCGGCGGCGATCTTGTCGGTCGATACCAGGGTGGAGGTGCCGAGATTGCGGATGGTGATCTGATAACGCACACCGTCGGCGCAGATCAGGCCGATGCTCCCGCCATCGGTCTTGACCTCGCCGTTCTCCAGCACCAGGGTCGCGTTGATGCGCCACAGACCGGGCTTGAGGGCATGGTCGATCTCGCCTGCGACGCCCGACAGCGCCCCCTCCTTGTCCTCCGAGCGGTCCCACTGCGCGTCGCCGGCCTTGGTCCAGTCGGCGATGCGCGCGAGCGTCTCAGGCGGAGCGAAATCCGCAGGATGGGGTGCGGGCGCCGGCGCGGCTGCCGGCGGCGTGACCGTTGGCGGTGGCACCGGTGGCGCCTTAGGCACGAGGGTGGGCGCTGGCGCAGGCGCTGGCTGGGGGCCGATCTCAGCCACGCGCGGAGCGCTCGGAGCGGACGCCGGGGCCGGGGTGGCGGGCACGGCGGAGGTCTGGTTCGCGCTGGTGGACCCGGAGGAGGAGAAGGCCAGCCACACCGCTACCGCCACCGCTATCGAGATCACCGCGAGCGTGGTGCGCAGCAGCACCATCGAGCGGTCGGGCGCCGCCGGCGCATGGAGCAGCTCATCGCAGCGCGCGATCAAGGCGCGGTAGCTCTCGGGGCGGGACGCCTTGTCACGCGCGAGCAGGCTGCGCACCAGCTCGACCACCGGACGGCTGAGGCCGGGGACCGCGTTCGATGGGTCGGGGATGACGCCCGAGATCTTGGCGGTGACGATCTGGGCCAGGGTCGGGCTGGTGAAGGCGGGCGCACCGGCGAGAGCATGGTAGAGCACGCAGCCCAGGCCGTAGATGTCGGCCTTGAAGTCGACGTTGTCGGGATCCTCAAACTGCTCCGGCGCCATGGTCGCCGGCGTGCCCATCACCACCCCCTGCATGGTCAGGCTGGTCGAACCGCCGGTGGACACCGGGCGCGCCAGGCCGAGGTCGACCAGTTTGACCTGGAAGGCGAAGGGGTCGCCGGGCGGGGCCTGGTCGCGCTTCTGCAGCAGCACGTTCTCGGGCTTGACGTCGCGGTGGATGATGCCCTGGCCGCTGGCGTGCTCGAGCGCATGCGCGAGGTCGCGCACCACCGCCAGCGCCTGACGTTCGGAGAGCCGCCCGTGCAGGTTGAGCCAGTCGCGCAGATTTGGCCCCTCGATGTACTCCATCACCAGGAAGGGGTTGCCCGCGGTGGTGATGCCCGCCTGGTAGCAGGCGACGATGTGCGGATGGGCGAGGCCGGCGAGGATCTTCGCCTCGCGCTGGAAGCGCTTGAGGAACTCGTCACCGCCCGCCTTGTCGACCAGGAGCAGCTTGACCGCCACCCGGCGATCAATGTAGGACTGCCTGCCGCGGTAGACCACCCCCATGCCACCGCGCCCGATCTCCTCGCCGAGCTCGACATCGGGGATGGTGGGGCGCGGGCTGGCGGCGTCAGGCACCCCCTCGGCGCCGGCGGGCGCACGCAGGGTGAGGTCCTGGTCGACCGGGTTCAGGCGCGTCTTCTGGGTATCGCCGGGTCGTTCGTCGGCCATGGTGTCACTTGACGATGCGACCTGCCGCTTGCAACAGTTCGTTGACCGTCGGGCGGTCGGCAATGGTCTCGCCGACGTAGGCGTAGCGCACCACGCCCTGCTTATCGAGGATGATCGAAGTCGGGCGGGCGAGATCGTCCTCAATGCCGAGCGCGCGCACCAGCAGCAGGCTGACATCGAGCGCGAGCGGCATCGGCGGCGGATCCTTGCGCAGGCTCTCGACCGCCTGCATGAAGGCGGGGACCGACTCCACCGGGCCGGGGTAGATCACGATGACTTCGACCCCGAGGTCGCGGAACTGCTGGATCTGGTTGGCCAGCGCCG
>JAYVMM010000556.1:0-3751 GCA_043758975.1 Planctomycetota bacterium
CGCGAGCGCTTCACGGTGTTCTCCGGCATCTCGCATCCCGAGATCGGCGGCGACCACGCCTCCGAAGCCTGCTTCCTGAGCGGGGCCAAACACCCCACCGCGGGCGGCTTCCGCAACAGCGTCTCGCTCGATTACCTGGCCGCCAGCCACGTCGGCAGCGCCACCTGCTTCCCGCTCCTGGTGCTGGGCACCGACGATGCCTACCCGCTCACCCACACCGCAAGCGGCGCCGGAGTGCCCGGCCTCAACCAGCCGTCGCAGGTCTTCGCCCGCTTGTTCCTCACCGGCGGCAAGCAGGAGGTCGAGCAGGAGCTCGCACGCCTGCACCGCGGCGAGAGCATCCTCGACCGCATGGGCGCGGGCTTCGCCGCGCTCAAGACCCGGCTTTCGCACCAGGACCAGCAGCAGGTCGCCGACTACAGCGAGGCGGTGCGCGAGATGGAGAAGCAGCTGCACGCCGACGAGGCGTGGGCGGTGCGCCCCAAGCCGATGGCAAGCGAGCCGGCGCCGCCGGACAGCCATGACAAGAGCGACCTCCTCGGGCGCACCGCGGCGATGCTCAAGCTCGCCCGCCTGGCGCTGCAGAGCGATTCCACCCGCGTGGTCTCGCTGTTCATCCGCGGCATGGACCTCAAGCCGCCCATCGCCGGGGTCAGAGAGGACCACCACGGGCTCTCGCACCATGGGCGCAACCCGGGCAAGATCGAGCAGCTGCGCATCATCGAGCGCGCCGAGATGGGCGTCTTCAAGGACTTCATCGCCGCCCTCGCGGCGGCCAAGGAGGGCGCCGGCGACCTGCTCGAACAGACCCAGGTGCTGTTCGGCAGCAACCTCGGCGACGCGAGCGGCCACGGCACCGCCAACCTGCCCATCCTGCTTGCCGGCGGCGGCTGGAAGCACGGCCAGCACATCGCCGGCGACCGCGCCAACAACACCCCGCTCGCCCACCTTTACATCAGCATGCTGCAGCGTTTCGGCGTGGAGGTCGACAGCTTCGCCGACTGCAGCGGCGCGCTGAGCGGGCTGAGCTGACGCCCGCCGCGCCGCGCCGCCCCGCCCCCTCCTGTTCCTGTTCCCAGACCCGCCCCGCTCCGACCCCCCGACCGCCGCCGCGAGGACCCCATGGCCAGCCGCATCGCCGCCACTGTCATCGCCACCGCTGCCGCCCTCGTCAGCCTGGCCCTGGGTGGCGCCGCACGCGCCGCCGCCGGCGAGGCGAGCGCCGAATACCAGGCCAGCGTGCTGCCCGTGCTGACCAGCCGCTGCGGCGACTGCCATGGCGCGCAGAAGCAGAAGGCCAAGCTCAACTTCGCGGTCGCTCGCAACATGGAGCAGCTCGAACGCGAGAGCGCGCTGTGGTTCCGCGTGGCTGAGCGCATGCAGGCGCACGAGATGCCGCCCTCCGACGAGGCGCAGCCGAGTGCGCAGGAGCGCGCCGCGGTGGAGGGCTGGATCAACGGCGCCTACACCGAGGCCCTGCTCGCGCGCCAGAAGGTCGAGGGGCGCGCGCGCCTGCGCCGGCTCAACCGCACCGAGTACGCCAACACCGTGCAGGACCTCTTAGGCATCCGTCCGACCATCAGCCTCGACCTGCCGGTCGACGGGCGGGTCGATGGCTACGACAAGGTCAGTGCCGCGCTGCCGATGTCCGCCGCCAGCGCCGGCGGTTACGTCAAGCTCACCGAAGAGGTGCTGCACTGGGTGCTGCGCCCGCTGCCGGGGGCGAAGGCGCCGCCCGCACCGGCGCACGCCGCCGCCTTCGATCCCAAGCGCACCCTCCACGCCGCGGCGATGGAGAGCGGGCAGTCGCCCGGGCACACCCTCAAGCTCGCGGACGCCACCATGGTGTCGTTCAATTCCGACATGACCTCCGGGCGGCTCGACTACCCCGGCGCGCACCTGCCCGGCATGCACCGCATCCGCCTCTCGCTCTACGGCTACCAGACCGATCGACCGCTGGCCTTCGGCCTCTACGCCGGCCACACCGACGCCTACCCGCAGCTGCTCGACCTGCTCTGCGTGCTCGAGGCGCCGCCGGGCAGCGCGCAGGTGGTGGAGACCGAGGTCTACCTGCGCACCTCCGACCTCAACGACCTGGTCGGGGTCAACGACAAGGTGCGCGTGGTGCCCTTCGGCATCGGCGTGCAGGTGCCGAAGAATTCGCAGGCGAGTGTCTGCAAGGGCCCCGGCCTGGCGGTGCAGTGGATGGACATCGAGTCGCCCGAGCTGCCGCTGCCGGGCGACCGCTTCGTCACCGCCGACTTCCCGCCCGCCCTCGACGAGGAGTTGCGCCGGCAGCCGCAGGCGGTGCTCAGTGGCAAGCACGCCGCGCCCGGCAGCCCGGTGGCGGCCTCGATCAATCGCGAGGGCTTCCTCAGCATCATGCACCAGACCTTCGCGCGCGTCGGCGCGCGGTTGTTCCGCCGCGATCTCAGCGAAGGGGAGCTCGGGCTGCTGCTCGGCTCAGTCGCCGCCCAGATCGACGATGGGGTGCCGCTCGCGCGCGCCTTCCTCGACCAGCTCGCCCTGCTGATGACCTCTCCGGACTTCCTCTGCGTGCTCGAGACCCCGGGCCAGCTCTCCGACTTCGCGCTCGCCTCCCGGCTGTCCTACTTCCTGTGGGACTCCACCCCCGATGAGACCCTGCTCGCGCTCGCCCGCCGTGGCCAGCTGCGCAATCCCAAGGTCTTGCACGAGCAGACCGAGCGCCTGCTCGACGACGCGCGCAGCGCGCGCTTCGTCAACGACTTCCTCGACCAATGGCTGGGCCTGCGCGCCATCGACGACACCTCGCCGGACGCCAAGCTCTATCCCGGCTACGACGACTACCTCAAGCTCTCCAGCCTGCAGGAGACGCGCGCCTACTTCCGCCGCCTGCTCAAGGAGGATCTGCCGGTGGCGATGCTGGTGTCGTCGCCGTGGGTGCTCGCCAACGACGCCCTCGCGCGCCACTACGGCCTTGCCGCGCAGACCGGCTTCGCCCTGCACCAGGTCGCGCTCGACTCCGCCTCGCCCTACGGCGGGCTGTGGACGCAGTGCGCGGTGCTCAAGGTCACCGCCAACGGCACCGCCACCTCACCGGTCAAGCGCGGGCTGTGGGTGGCCAACCGCCTGCTCGGGGTGGAGATCCCGCCGCCGCCGCCCAACGTCAAGCCGGTCGACCCCGACACCCGCGGCGCCACCACCCTGCGCGAGCAGCTGGCGCTGCACCGCGGCAGCGGCTCCTGCGCCGCCTGCCACGCCCGCTTCGACCCCTACGGCTTCGCGCTCGAAAGCTTCGATGTGGTCGGCAGCTTCCGCACCCGCTACCGCGAGGCCGACCCCGAGGTCGCCGCGCTCGCCCCCGACCAGCGCCATGGGCGCCAGGCCTGGCGCGAGGGCCTCGCGGTCGATGCGAGTGGCACCACCCCCGCGGGCGCGCCCTTCGCCGGCTTCGTCCAGCTGCGCACGCTGCTCGCCGCCCATCCGGAGGCGCTCGCGCGCGGGCTGGTCCACCACCTCGTCACCTACGCCACCGGCGCCCCCGCCGGGGTGCTCGACCGCGCCGCCACCGAGCACATGGTCGCCAGCGCCGCCGCCCAGGGCTATGGCGTGCGCGCGCTGGTGCACGCGGTGGTGCAGAGCGCGCTGTTCCACTGGAAGTGAGCGTGTGGGCGACCTCGCCAAGGGGCGGTGGCGTCATCTTACGCCGGACAAGGTCGGCGCGCTGCGCGTCTCGGAAGCGCACCCGCGGCGGTCGGACGCGCGTGCG
>JAYVMM010000557.1:0-2610 GCA_043758975.1 Planctomycetota bacterium
GCGACGCGGCGCACGGCGCCGGCCGCGGGCGAGGTGTGGCTGCTCAGCAGCTCGTGGGGCGAAGGTCGGCGGCATCGTAGACGCGGAAGAAGGCGCCCACCATAACCCCTGGGCCGAGCCGAACGGCAGCTCGACCAGCATCCGGCCCTCAGCTTCGCTGACGCTCACCAGGTCGGCCGCCGCCTCATGCACCGGGGCGCGATCACTCGGCGCCGCCGTCCGCCGGGGGTGGACCGGGAAAGGCGCCTCCGGGGTGGTGCGCGCCTGCTCGTCCTGGCAGCCGGCGAGCAGGAGCAGCGAGAGCGCCGCCGGGACGAGGGCGGCGCAGGGTCCGGTGCGGGGCTGGGGCATGGTCCAGCTCCGCAGGTGAAACGCACTGGGCGGGCCAGGCCGGGCCAAGGCCGGGCGAGGTCGCGAGCGGGCCGGGACGGCTGGTGCAGGTGGAGTTATACCTCGGATGTGGTGGATTTCGACGCCCCGATCCGCGCCGGCGCCCACCGTCCGGGATGGTCGCATGTGGCGTGCCGGATGGCTGGGCGCCCCGGCTGCCGCCCTGGAATAACCCGCGGAAGCGGCTAGGACGTTGCCCTTCATCCAGCCCCGGGGGTCGCATGGGTCGCGCATTGGTGTTTCCGGGCCAGGGGGCCCAGTACGTCGGCATGGGAATGGACCTCGCCGAGCACCACCCGGTGGCGCGCGACCTGCTCGATCAGGCCGACCGCATCCTCGGCTTCGCGCTTTCCGACTACATCGCCAACGGCCCCGACGAGGAGCTCACCCGCACCGACATCAGCCAGCCGGCCATCCTGGTGGTCAGCGTGATGGCCCTGGCGGTGCTGCGCACGGTGTGCAAGCCGCTGCAGTTTTCCGCCGTCGCCGGGCTCAGTCTGGGCGAGTACACCGCCCTGGTCGCCGCCGAGGCGCTCGACTTCCCCGCCGCGCTGACCCTAGTGCGCCTGCGCGGGCAGGCCATGCAGCAGGCCGCCGAGGCGCAGCCCAGCGGCATGGTGGCGCTGATCGGCGCCGACGAGGCCGCCGCCACCGCCCTGTGCGCCGCTGCCGCGCCCGGTCCCGCCGGGCCGGAGGTGCTGCAGGTGGCCAATCTCAACAGCACTGGCCAGGTGGTGATCTCGGGCACCCAGGCCGCCTGCGCCCGCGCCATCGCCCTGGCCAAGGAGCACGGCGTGCGCAAGGCGATCGCACTCAAGGTCGCCGGCGCCTTCCATAGCGACCTGATGGCGCCCGCCGCGCGCACCCTACGCGCCGCCCTCGCCGCCACCGCCTTCCGCAACCCAAAGGTTCCGGTCTACGCCAACGTCAACGCCGCCCCGGTGACCAACGCCAGCGAGGTCCCGGCCCTGCTCGAGGCGCAGCTGACCAAGCCGGTGCGCTGGGCCGACGGGGTGGTGGCGATGCAGCGCGATGGGTGCGGCGAGTTCTGGGAGCTCGGCCCGGGCAAGACCCTGGGCGGCATGATCAGCCGCACCATCACCGGCGCCTCGCTGGCCAACCTCGACCGCCTCGCCGACGTCATGGCCTTCGCCCAGCGCTGAGCCGGGGTGCGCGTCAGCGATGTGGACGGGAGCCGAAAGCCGAAAGCCGAAAGCCGAAAGCTGATGGCCAGGAGCTGTGAGCAGCGTGGCCGCATCCGGTAAATGCCATGTAAAAAGCTGATTGGTCAATGGTTACGGACGCGGACCCTCGCGCCGCTCGACCCACCCGACATCGCCATAGCGCTGGGCCAGGATGCGCGCCCGCGCTGCCTCTTCGAGCGGCGTCAGAGTGCCGGCTACCAGCACCAGGCCCAGGGCGGCGGCGACGGTGCGTTCGAAGAGCGCGGTGACGGTGGCGGCGTCCAGTCCGCAGCCGCCGGCGCGCTCGGCGTCCCAGGCGTTGGAGGCCAACTTGAGGCTGCCGTGGACCAGTAAGCGCTCACCGCGCGCGCGCGCCGCGCTGCCCAGCACCTTGGCCCCGCCGGGGGCGACCAGGTCATCGACTGCCGGGGCGGCGAAGCAGCGCGGTTCGGCAGCGTAACGGCGATCGCCCACCGTCGCGGCCTGGCGCTCGAGCGCGGCACCGTGCGTGCGCAGCCCCGCGAGCAGGGCACCGTGCAGTAGCGGGTAGACCTCGCGCACGCGCCCCGGCAGACCGTCGGCGCCAAGGCGCCCGACCAGGCAGTAGGTGACCTCATGCTGGTGCCAGATCGCGCCGCCGCCGGTGATGCGGCGCACCACCGGCACTCGCCCGGCGCCGCGCGGCAGGGTGGCGAGGACCGCCTGGTAGTCCTGGAAGTAGCCGAGCGAGACGGTGGCCGGCTGCCAGAGGTAGAGGCGCAGGGTGGGCACCGTGGCGCCTTCGAGCAGGGCCTCGTCGGTGGCCATGTGCAGCGGCCCGTCGGCGGTGAGCAGGGGCAGCAGGCGCAGCATGGCTGGGTTGTGGGCGCTCTGCGGGCGCCCGCAAGCGCGCGCCCGCCCCCCCCGGCGGGCCGGGACGGACGCGCCAAGACGAACCCAGGGTGCCTCAACGGACGGCCCTAACCGCCTGCCCCGGTTGAGCAAAGCCCATTTCGGCTGGACATGCCATTTCCGTCCGTCATTCTGGCATCCATGC
>JAYVMM010000558.1:0-7781 GCA_043758975.1 Planctomycetota bacterium
GGCGACTGCCGAGGGCAAACCCGCTCCTGTCGTTCCTGCCGCCCCGGCCAAGCTCACCGCCGCCGAACAGGAGAAGCTGCGCAAGGAGCTCGATGCCGCCGCCGCAACGCTGAGCGCACTGCAGGGCAAGGATCCGATGGTGCCGATCGAAGTCACCCCCGATGTGGTCGCCCGCGTAGTCTCGGACTGGACCGGGATCCCGATCGGTAAGATGGTCTCCGACCAGGCCGCCGCGCTGCTCACCATGGAGAAGGTCCTCGGCGAGCGCATCAAGGGCCAGGACCATGCGCTCGCTACCATCGCCACCAGGGTGCGCGCCGCGAAGGCCGGGCTCAAGCCTCCGGAGCAGCCGATGGGGATCTTCCTCCTGGTCGGACCTTCCGGCGTGGGCAAGACCGAGACCGCGCTCGGCATCGCCGACCTGATGTTTGGCGGCGAGCGCTTCATGACCACCATCAACATGTCGGAGTTCATGGAGAAGCATTCGGTCTCCAAGCTCATCGGCTCGCCGCCAGGCTACGTCGGCTACGGCGAAGGCGGTATGCTCACCGAGGCGGTGCGCCAGCGCCCCTACTCGGTGGTGCTGCTCGATGAATGCGAGAAGGCAGATCCCGAGGTGCTCAACCTCTTCTACCAGGTCTTCGACAAGGGCATCCTCAATGATGGCGAGGGGCGCGGGGTCGACTTCAAAGATACCGTGATGTTCCTCACATCGAACCTCGCAACCGACCTCATCACCGAGGCGACTCGTGACGGCAAGCGGCCTGACATGGACAAGCTGGTCGAGCACATCCGTCCGGCCCTCAGCCGGCATTTCAAGCCGGCATTGCTCGCGCGCATGACCATCGTCCCCTATTTCGCCATCCCCGCCGAGGCGATGCGCGGCATCGCCGAGCTCAAGATCGGTCGCCTGCGCAAGCGGCTGCAGGAAACCCATCGCCTAGCGCTCGAGGTCACTCCGGCGGTTATCAATGGCATCGTCGCACGTTGCACCGAGGTCGAGACCGGCGCCCGCAATGTAGACCACATCATCAGTGGCACCCTGCTGCCACGCATCTCCAGCGAGATCCTCGGCCTGATGTCGAGCGGCGGGCGCGCCGACAGCCTGAAGATCGACGTCGATGACAAGGCCGGCTTCGTCTTCACCTTCGCCGGCGCACCCGCGGCAGCGTCCGTTCCGGCGAAAGGCTGAGCCGCTGACCGCGGCAACCCATGGCCAACGCCCGCCTCCTGCTGCAACGGCTGCGCAAGCCAGATCCGCTCGATCGGCACACCATGCAGTTCGATCGACGCGCGCAGATCGCCTCGATCGCTGAGAATCTCCGCCAGATCCTCAATACCCGCCAGGGCAGCGCTCCTGCGCAAATGGATCTCGGAATCCCGGCGCCCTGCGAGATCGTCATCGCGATCCCGCAGTCGATCGATACGCTCAAGCGGGCAATCATCGCGGTGATCGGCAAATACGAACCGCGGCTGACCCATGTCCAGGCCTACTACCAGCCAGGCCCGATCGAAGGCCTAATGTTGAACTTCCTGATCTCCGCCAGGCTTGCCCATGATGGGGGCCAGGTCAGCTTCGCCACCCGCTTCGACAAGGGCGGCATCATCTATCTCGATGCCTGAATGACGCCAGCCGCACCAGACCTCCCGCCCAGCCAGCCTGCCTCGGTCGCGTCCAATACCAAAACCCGGATGCCGCATGACAGACCCCCAGCCAACATCCCCGGTTCAGGTACCTGCTGGCGCAGGGCAGCACTCGACCACCTTCCCCAACCTCTCCTTCCAGGTCACCCCCAGCGGCAGCTCGTCCACCCCGATCGTCTTCACCGTGACCAAGGTCCATGGCAAGGAGGCGATCTCGGCGCCTTTCAGTTTCGATCTCACCCTCGAGGCGCCCACCCCGCTGCTTGATCCCTCGACCATTCTCCAGCAGCCGGCGACCCTGATCATGACCCGCCTGTGGGGTTCAACGGGGGCGACGATGGTGGAGGGCGATATCTTCCGCCATGGCATGGTCGCGGATTTCAGGCTCACCGGGCGCCGCATGACCGACACCAATTCCTATGTCGGGATATACCAGGCCCGCCTGGTGCCGCGGCTGTGGCGGACGTCGCTGCAGCAACGCGGGCAGGTCTACACCTCCGCCACGATCGTGAGCATCGTCGAGGGCATCCTCACCAGCGCCATTGATTCCAAAAGCTTCTCCACCGCCATCAGCCAGACCATGGCGCTCGGAGGGACCCAGTATGCGAACTCGTCGCCTCCATCGTCCGTCCGCGAAATGGTCATGCAGTACCAGGAGACCGATCTCGATTTCATGTCCCGTTGGCTCGAATACACCGGCGTCCATTACACCATCAATCATGTTGATGCCCTCGACGGCGTCGATGTGGTGGCGCTGAGCAACAGCAATGATTTCTTGGAAGTCGACCACTATGCTGAGATGACCTTCTCCGAGACCGAGATCGCCTACTCGGACACGCCCGGATGCCAGTATGATAGCTTGGTCATCGATCTGGTGGCCTCCCAGCAATGCATCCCACAGCAGGTCCTGCTGCAGGGCTACAACTGGCAGTCGCCCGACACCTACCTGAGCAGCACCGCCTTCGTCGAGCAGGTCGCCAACCTCACCGCCGTGAACGCCCGCGGAATCGGCGAGCGGGTCGAGTGCAATTGCCATTTCACCACCCAGGATGAAGGCAATCAGCTGGCCCAGATCCGCGCCGAAGAAATCTACTGCCGGGAATCCACCTACACCGGCACTGCGTTCTCGCCTTTCTTCGCCGCCGGGCGCACTTTTTGTTTGAGCGGGCATTACAACCCGGCCCTGCCCGCGAAATTCCTGCTCGTCGAAGTCACCCATGACGCAACGCTGTCCACCACCGGCTCCGAGAGCGATGGCATATCGTGGTGCTACAGCAATTCATTCGTCGCGGTGGCGGCCGATCGCGCCTATCGCCCGCAACGGCGCACGGCCTGGCCGATGATCACCAGCATGCTCACCGGCAAGATCTACAATGCCGGCGACGACTCCTCGTCCGCACCGGTGGATGCCTACGGTCGTTACCAGGTGGTGATGCCGTTCGCGCTGCAATCCGGCAATGCCGGCGGCCAGACCACCTGCCAGATCCGCATGGCGCAGCCGTACGCGGGATCTGAATTCGGCATGCATTTCCCGCTGCATGGCGGCACCGAAGTGACGCTATCCTTCCTCAACGGCGACCCGGACCGTCCGGTCATCTCGGGTGCCCTGTTCGATGCCACCCATATCGATCCGGTCACCGACCACAACGCGACCCAGGGCGGCATCAAGACCAAATCCGGATCATCGATCGGCTTTGAGGACGACAGCGGCAATTCGAAGGTCTCGATCGCAGCCGGTTCCGGCGGTGCCGCCATCACCATCGGCACCCTGGGAAAATCCCATACTGGCCCGCTGACCCTCGATAACGTGCAGATCGCGGCGACCAAGATCGATTCGACGGCGGGCATCATTTCGACCCTGGCGAGCCCGTTGATCATCAACAACAGCGTGATAAAATGGATGGCGGTCGCCTCGCCGCTTAATCTCCTGTTCATGGTCGCGCCGCTGGTATCGAAAGCGGGCAACGATGGCAAGGATCCCGTGCTCGGGATCAGCGTGCAGCCGGGCGACCAGGAGCGCATCGATGCTGCGAATGCGGTGATGTTCACCCTGATGCAGACCATCCTCCAGCTCCTCATCGCCAACGTCCTTTCCACCGTCGGCGCCTACAATGCCAAGCTGGCGGTCGCGACCAAGACCCCCAGCAAAACAGCCAAGGCGCTGATGTGGATCGGGACTTTCCTGCAAACCTGGCCATACATGCTGGTCGGTGGACTCGGCAGGGACGGCATCAGTCTGAGCGTCGCGCCCATGGGCTTGCTCAACAAGATCGATGCCACCGGAACCGGCAAGAATATCTCCATCTCGACCCTTGGTGGTTCGATGAACCTCAAGGCCAAACTCGACATCCTGGCGGTTGCCGGCGAATCCGTGAAGGTCACCTCGCCGTCCATCCAGCTGTACCAGACTGAAACCTTGGGAGGGCTGACCATCGACAGTGACTTGAGCGCCCTCCACCATGACGAGAAGGTTTCAGTGGTCGGTGGACCGCTCGGCGTCACCCAGATCGTGCTCATGCCGATGACCGGCGAAATGTACTCGCCCACCACCACCGTCCAGGGATTGCTCACGCTCACCCTCAAGTCCGTGACGCAGAAGATCGTGCTCGATGAGGCCACCACGGTCTCGAGCGGCGCCATCATCCAGACCAAGGCGAAGGTTTCGACCTCGATCGAGTGTGGAATCGGGAAGATCGCCATCGATGCGATGGGAAACATCACGCTCTCCTCGGGTCCATGTTCGATCAAGATCGCCGCCACCGGCATCACCATCAAGGGTCCGATGGTGACGGTGCAGGCTGATGCCACCCTCAGCCTCAAGAGCGATGGCATCGCCTCGATCCAGGGGGCGATGGTCGGCATCAAGGGCGATGCGGCGACCTTGGATTGACCTGACCATGGCTGATTCCTCCAATAATCCTGCTACACAGGGGGCCGACCGCTCGCGGTCGGAGGGCGTGAGCCTGCCCGTCCTGCTCGCCAAGGCAGCGGCTTTGTCCGCCTCCATCGATAGGCAGGCAGCCAAGCTGGCGTCCGAGCTCGGCCACCAGCTCGCTGGCCTGCACGGCATGGAACCGATGCCCGCGCCGGGAGCACCGTTGGACCTGGGCGGGATCGATACCGGTGCGCTGGTGGCGCAGGCGCAGGCCCAAATGGTGACGGTAATCGATCGTCTGCGCGGCATGGCAGATGAGCTGAGTGTCGTGCCGATGCCGCCAGCGGCCGGAGCACCGGTGGATCCGCTCGGTGCGCTCCTCGCCGGCCTTGCCGGCCATGCCCAGGCCCAGCTCGGCGCGCAGACGGAGATGACTCCGGTAGCATCGCCCAGGCCGCCGGTGGACATCGACCTTTCGGCGGTGCTCTCCGCGGCCAAGGCTGCCCATGGCAAGGCGCAGCTGGCGGTGCATGACCTTCTGGCGGGCATGGGCTTGGACCCGGCGGATCCCCTTGCCGGCCTGGCGCAACGCCTGCCGAGCGCTCCCGCCGACTCCGCGCCGGCGCTCCCGCCAGGCGGCGGTGATCTGCTGGGCTCCATGCAGGGCGATGTCGCTCGCCTGCAGGCTGTGCTCGTCGAGCTGTCGGCCAAGGTCATACCGCCGCCATGACCGCCACCGCACCATCAATGGCGGGCGCTCGAGTGGCGCGTCCCGAGCTGGAGATCCTCAATGACAGCGGCTTGCCGCTGAACTGGATCACCGGAGTGGTGAAATTCCCGCAGCGCAGCGCCGCCTTCATCATCAAGGCCACCTATGAGCTGGTCGTCGGTGGCGTCGCGCGCAAGGGCGCGGTCCAGCAGGGGCATACCGGCGATATGCCGTGGCCGCCGCTTGCGGGCCGGGAGGGGGAGCCGAGCCTGCGCTACGCCTCCGATTTTGCGCTGTTCAAGCCGCATGCCGATATCCTGCTCGCCGCCAGCGCTTACGCCCCAGGCGGCGCCCCGGTCCAGGCCCTGACCGCCCAGCTCGGGGTCGGTCCCTGGCGGAAGGGGGTGGCGGTGATCGGCGATCGCCATTGGCGCGGGATGCGGCAGAGCGATCCGCTGCCCTTCACCTCGATGCCATTGCGCTGGGAGTTCGCCTTCGGCGGTCCCGGCAATCGGGACAATCCTCTCGGCATCGGGCAGGGCGGGGATCGCCTGCCCAATCTCGAGCGCGCGGGCGACCTCGTCACCACCCCGCGCAGCAGGCCCATTCCGGCCTGCTACGCGCCGGTGGCGATGGAATGGGAGGAGCGGCGGCGCAAGCTCGGCACCTATCGCGGCGACTACCTGGCGACGCGCTGGCCGGGCTTCCCGGTGGATTTCGACTGGAGCTGGTTCAATAGCGCGCCGCTCGACCAGCAGGTGAAGGGCTATCTGCGCGGCGATGAGCAGTTGCTGCTCGAACATCTCCATCCGCAACATGCTCGGGTTGAAAGCCGGCTGCCGAGCACCCACCCCCGGTTGTTCGTCCAGCGTCGGGACCAGGCGGCGGTCGAAGTCGCGCTGGTTTGCGATACGCTCTGGATCGATGCCGAGGCGCTGCTCGCCGTCCAGGTCTGGCGCGGGCTGTGCCCCGTCGCTGACGAGACCCTCAGCGACCTGGGGGCGGTCTATCTCATCGAGGAAAGCCCTGAGCGCCGCGCGCCTGCGGACGAGCATCTCGCCGAGTTCGCGCGTCGGCGTGCCGCCCTCCAGCTGCCGCGCGCTCGGCGCAGCGACGAGGTCGACCTCGCCGCGCTGGCTAGCCAGCTCGGCCACCCGCTGCCGCCCCCGCTGAGCGCCGAGTGGTCGGCGGAACGGGTGCGCAGCCACCTCGCTGGCGGAGGCTCGCTGGCAGACCAGGATCTCCGTGGCCTCGACCTCAGCGGCCTGGTGGCCCCGGGCGCGGCTCTCGGCGGCGCGCTGCTGGCGCATGCCAAGCTCAAGGGCAGCCGGCTGGTGGGCGCAGATCTGGCGCGCGCCGATCTCAGCGACGCCGATCTGCACGGCTGCGATCTGCAGGGCGCCGATCTCAGCGGTGCCGATCTCAGCGGAGCCCGCATGGACCAAGCCGACCTGCGTGCGGCCAAGCTCGATGGCGCCCTGCTGGTGGCCGCCTCGCTCACTGGCGCCCGGCTCGAGGGCGCGCACGCGCTCAGTGCCGATTTCGCCAGGGCCGACCTGAGCGGTGCCGAACTGGCGCGATCTTCGCTCGATGCGGCCCTGTTCAATGGCGCCCGGCTCGATGGTGCCCGGCTGCAGTCGGCGTCGCTACAGGCGGCAACCCTCGCCGGCGCTAGCGCGGTGAAGGCCGATTTCGAGGGCGCCGACCTCAGCAAGGTCAAGGCAGGTCCCGGTGCGGACCTCAGCGGCGCCATCCTGCGGCGCATCAAGGGCGACGGCGGCTCCTGGGCTCGGTGCCGGCTCACCGGTGCCGATTTCTCCTTCGCTCGCCTCGATGGCGCGCAATTCCCCGAGTCCGCGCTGTCCACGGCGATATTCCTGGGCGCCTCGCTCAAGCGCGCGCTGTTCGATGGCGCCGACCTCACCGATGCAACCTTCGATCATGCCAACCTGTGCGGCGGTTCCCTGGCCCGGACCACGCTCCTGCGCGCCAGCTTCCGCTCCGCCAATTGCTACCGGGCCGGCTTCCTTTCCGCGCAGCGGCTGGGTGCCGACTTCACCGGTGCCAATGTCCTGGGCTCCGACCTCGTCGCCGGGAGCAAGCAGGCATGAGCATGACCCTCGCCGAATTCGAGCAGCGCTTGGCGGCCCGGTTGCCGATGGCCGGTATGGTCCTGAGCGGCGCCGATCTCAGTGGTCGCACCCTCGCTGGCGCTGATCTCTCCGGTGTGATCATCGACGACTGTTCGCTCGCGGCCTGCAATCTCGTGCGCGCAACCTGCCGCGGCGCCATCATCAGCCGCTGCGATCTCTCCGGTGTGCTGCTATTCGCTGCCGACCTCAGTGCGGCCCGCTTCAGCTCCTGCCGATGGACGGGGGCGATCCTGGTCGAGGCCGAGATGAGCGGGGCCGATCTCAACGGCGCCGATCTCGCCGGCGTCGACTGCTCGCGTGCGCGCGCCAGCGGCGCGCGGCTGGGCGGCTGCTCCCTGGTTGGCGCCAGCTGTATGGGCATGGGGCTGACGGGGGCGGACCTGCGCGCAGCCGACCTCAG
>JAYVMM010000559.1:0-2715 GCA_043758975.1 Planctomycetota bacterium
GCCTCCTGGTTATCATGGAAGTGCGCCTCCAGCGAGGCCTCGGCCAGGTCCGGCGGTGGACGCTCGCCGCCGCGCACCGCCCAGCCCGCTGCCACCAGCGCGGCCAGCACGGCGGGCGGCAGCGGGATCGCCCTGCCGGGCTCGACCGCGGCGATGCCGCGCTGGTGCACCCAGCGCGGCAGGGACGGTCGGGACGGCGGCAGGGAGCCCCAGTCCAGGGTCGTCGAGCGGCCATCGAGCTCCGTGATCGGCACCAGCCCGAACTGACGCAGCTGCGCCAGCAATGCGCCCTCGCGCATGGGATCGCGCAGGATCGCGCTGCCATCGGCAGCGATGACCGGGCCTTCGGTCGCGGGATCGCACAACGCTCCGGCATAGGAGAAGGCGATCAGGGCGATCTCCACGGCGTTGCGCTGGGTCGACCCCCGCACGCTGGTCACCGTCGGCGCCCAGCGCACCAGCATCCCGGACACCATGGCGCCGGCTTTCCCCGCCGGGAGCAGCAGCGGCGGCGCGGGCATGCCGGGAACGGTCGCCTGCAGGCGTTCGACGGTGGCGTGAAGGAGCGCGGTGGGCACCGGCGGCATGCTCAAAAGGGCGAGGAGCTGGTGGGCTGGCAGGGGCGTGGTGATCGGCCCCGCGCAGCCATCGGCGACGTACCAGGGCGGGTCGATGGCGATGGCCGGCACCGTCGTCCCATCGTGGCGGCGCAGCGCCAGCTGCCAGCTGGACGGGGTCTCGGCCTTCCTGCGCCGGCCTGCGGGACGCTCGCCTTTCAGCTCCTGCCACGCCGCCACCATCTCGAGCGGCGGCCCCTGGCGCAGCGGGTGATCGAAATCCTCGACATAGCAGCGCCCGGTGGCCAGCAGCCGGGACAAGGCCTCGCCGGTGGCGCCAGCTGCGGCGCTGATCCACGGGTTCTCATCGTAGTCCTGCTCCGGGTCGGTAAGATTCGAGAGCCAGTGCAGGAGCTGGGCATCCTCAGCGGTGGTGCCATCGGGGATCTGACCATACTGGATAAGCTTGGCTCTCATCCGCAGCGGTCTCCCCCAGGCCCCGGTTTTGAGCCGGCGCAGCTGGTGCACGGCGCAGCTCCATATGCCATCCCGCTCCGGTTTGCGGGAGAGCACATACGCCAGCCGGCAGGATACCGCGCTCTCCTGCTGGCCGCACATGTCGGTCAACCAGCGATTGACCTCCCAGGCGGCGTCATCCTCGTCGTCCAGCTCCTTGGCGATGGCGATGGTCGGTGGCGGTTCGCCGCGGTCGATGGGCGGCAGCGACGTGGTGCGCGCGGTGGACCGCGCATGGCCCTTCGCGCGCGGGCGACCGGTGCTCTCGATCAGGATGCGGCGGACGGAGGGAGCGTCGCCGTCATCGTCGTCGTCCCAGTCATCGTCGTCGTCCCAATCCCCATCGTCGTCGTTCCCGTCGAGGTCCTCATCGCGGCAGTCCAGCACCTGGGATTTGTCATGCTTGAGGATCGCCTCGCGTCCGCGTTCGATTTCGTCACGATCCGGAGCATCGAGGCTTTCTAAATCGGCATAGGTGGTGAGGAGGGCAGCGACGTGTTCGCAGCCCGCAGAGGGATGGCCGCAGGAGCACTCGCCTATGAAGCCGGATATGCGGATCACGTTATCGGGGTCGACACGCATGTCCTGCAATCGGATCTTCCCGATGTAGGTCGTGCGCCGCTGGATGCTCCCAGCGATCGTTGTCACGCCGCTCTGCTCGTCGAGCTCGACCCGATGCTGCAGCATCAGCTTTCGGCCCGCCGTCAGGTCCCTGTCTTCGAAGAAGCTCTGCCAGGGGACGCTGAGGGACGGTAGCATGGCGGCGATGATCTACCCCGAGCGGCAACATCAAGCTCAGCGTCGGTGGCAGCGCAGGGGCTGGGCCTGGTGGGGCGCGCCGCCGCTCGCGCCCGGCCCGGCGCGCGCCCATCCCAGCGGGCGTGGGCGCGCGACCTGCGCCCCCGGCCTGCCACGCCGCGCGGGGGGGCATGGCCGCGACCAGGCGCCGGGCGCCAGCGATCCTGCTCGCGCACACCATCGGCAGGCAGCCTGCTGCCGCTCAGCGCTTGCGCGCGGTGATGCCGATCGAGCCGAAGGTGAAGGTGAACGACGCCCCCCGCGCATGGTGAGCGTCGCTACCGGTAGGTTCGCGATGGACGGCGCGGCTGGAACGGTGGTGGTCAGGGATTCAACCGCCATCGTCGCTGCCATCAGCTGGTCTATTCCCGAGAGCGGCTGGACCCTCTGGAAGCTGACCCGGAACAGGTGCGGCCCCTGGCCAGACTGATAGAAGCCATGGCAGATATGGTTGACATGGAAATGGAGCTCAGGCCACGGCGGTCCGTGCAGTTCCACCGTGCCATCAGCACGTGGAAGGGTGATCTTCATCTTGCGATCGATCACGGTCTTGGTGAGAAAGGCCCCACGGAAATGGTTGAGTTCGTCGAGAAACTTCTTGATCCTGGTGCCCTGGTGAGCGGTGAGCGGTGAGCGGTGGGGGTTGGTCGGTCGGGGAGCCCCTGCCAGCGGTCGTAGACGACCGTCGTCCCCCGCACCATGTCCAACCAGGACGGGATGTCGAGCAGGCATGGTTCGAGGGGTGGCCCATCACCCAGCGGCTCGGCTCAGCGCCGGTGTCCCGCTGCCACACAGCTGCGGCAGGAACCGCTACCGCGTGCGATCCCATCGCCGCAGCGCCTGG
>JAYVMM010000560.1:0-2108 GCA_043758975.1 Planctomycetota bacterium
TGCGCGCGGCCAAGGGCCCCGCCATCCCCCTGGCGATCTACCTGTGCGCCACCGACCAGGCGGAATTCGCCAGGATGGCCGGCATGCTGGCGCAATCCCTGCCACAGGCGGCGTTTCGACCCTTCCTGTGGCCGGAGAAACTGCCGCATATGATCGATGATTTCGCCACCCATCAGTGCCTCCTCGAGGCCATGCTCGACGGTCTGCCCGCCAGCACGCGCTGACGCGCCAGACCGGCATTCTAGGTTCGCGCGGGTGAGGGAGGCTGAGATCCCAGGTACGACCGCTCAGCGAACCGCCTGATCGGCCACAGGGGATGCGCGCGGGTGATCAGACGGGCATTGCGGTTCAAGGTCGGGAAATGCCAGGCCCAATGCAGGATGACGAGCCGGCCGTCCTTGGATTCGCGCTCCCGTTCCATGTGGATGGGAGAGCGTGGGGCAGAAACGACGTCATCAGGGATCGGCGAGCTCCGCCACCACCGCTGCCCATGCGGGCTGTCAGCGATGCTGGTGCTCGGGGAAATCCGCAGCATAGCGCGCGAGCAGGGTCTCGATGGTAGTGGACATCAGTTAGATCTTGCCATGCTGTAGATCGAGACTTCGCTCAGTGACTGCGACCCTGCGCTGCCGCCCCTGGTGTGGGCCCTCAGTCATCTTCCTCGATGAACACCTTGATGTGGGCGAGGCCCTTGCCCGAGCCGCTTCCCGGCAGGTTGCAGCCCGCGCGTATATGGCCGATCCCGCTCAGCCCCCACCCGGTGGCGCTGGTGTAGGGGATGACGGCGGCGCTCTCCTCGCCGATGAGGTAGCCGGCATAGGTCGCCGGGCCCTGGTCGATGCACATGATCAGGGCCCCGATCGCCTTCGGGTCGGGGACATTCAGGGTCCGCCAACCCTTGATGAGGGGATCATAGCCCCAGGTGTCGGAGTCGAAGACGTTCGGGCCGACCTTCCAATTGTACTCGCGGTAGGACATCGACCACGTCTCCCCGGGCTTGCGCACGATCCGCGCCCGCATGCCTCGCGACAGGGTGGTGCCGGTGTCGATGCGCTCCCGCGTCGCCGGGACCTCGATGATCCTGCCGGGGATGCGCTCCCACTGCTTGATGCTGAGGTTCTCCTCGAAATTGAACAGGGCGCAGGGCACGGCATCCGCCACCTCCTCCATCTTCTTGGCGATGCGCTCCTTGGTGATGCCGCTCAGGCCCGGCTTGGCCAGCCCATACCAGTAGAAGGAGCGGCCCATCAGCTGCTCCTTGGCCGGCCCGAATGATTTGGAGCCCATCTCGCACCAGTGGTCAGCGAGCTCGAGCTGCTGCATGGCGCCTTCGGGCTTGAGCAGCTCCATCTCGGCCACCGTCTTCAGGGCCGGGTCGCTGCCGCGGATGAGGATGGGGATGCCGCTATCCCACTGATGTTGATCCAGGCAGAGGTACTTGCCCACGATGAAGTTGGCATCCTTGTCCGCCGGCGCATCGATCAGCTTGATGATGGCCGCGGCGATCGGATTGCCGTGGTCCCGGCTGAGCCAGAGCAGCTTCTGCTCCCTGGCGCCAATGTCGAAGCTCGCCGCCATGGCATCGGCGAGCGTGAGGACCACATCGTAATCCTTCGCTTCGAGGGAGAGCGTCGCGGCCTCCTCGAATTGCGCATAGCGCTGCGGGGCGGGGCTGCTGGCCTCGGCGGCAGCCTTGGCCAGCAGCGCCGAGAAATGGCGCTTATGGGTTGCGCGATGGATCGCATAATCCGCCTTGAAGCGCTTCCTTAGCTCGGTCGTCGCCACGCGGAGGGCATCGGCATCGGGAACCGCCAGACGACCGGCGGCAGGGGGCGCAGCAGGACGGGTGAAGATGGTCTCATAGAGGGCGGCGCGTTCCGCCTGCAAGGCCGCCTGCAGGCGCTTCTGCGCATCGAGGCTGCGCTTCTGCGCGCTGGTCCCGATGTCAGAATTGGGAAAGCGTTCGGCGATCTCGAAATAGCGCGTGGCGATGCCCGCGAGATCGCCGGGATGCTCGCGTTCGAAGGCGGCGGCGCGGTCAACATAGCCCTGGGCGTCCGCGACGGTGACCTTCCTGTCGACGATGGCGTCCGCATCCGCGATCAATT
>JAYVMM010000561.1:0-2903 GCA_043758975.1 Planctomycetota bacterium
GGTTTATGCGCGAGTGGGCGGTAGAGGTTGCCGGTGACGTAGAGCCCGGGGATGGCGGCGAAGGCGACGTTCTCGACGCTGTAGCCGGCATGCTCGCTCTTCCCGCGCACAATCAGCGCCGGCGGCGTGCGCCGGGGCAGCGGCTCGAGGCCCATACCCTGCAGGATACAGCTGCGGTGGTGGGCGGCGCGCGCCTCCCAGGCGGCGCGGTCGGGGCACTGGGCGAGCGCGAAGTCGAGCATCGCCTGGCCCTGTTCCGGGGTCAGCCATGCTCCGGGGCACAGCGCCGGGCCTTCGGGCGGGGCGGCGGGCAGGCCAGGCGGCAGCGGCTCGGCGTACTCCTGGACCAGGGAGAGCGCGCCCAGCAGCAGGAGCACCAGGAGCAGGACGGTCCAAATCAGCCGGTTGGCGTTCATCGCGAATCCTTGCGGTTGGAAACTTGGCTGTGAATCCACGCCGTGGATCAGGTCGGGGCACGGGAGCGCGCCTTGCCACCGTACTCAGATTCCTGATCGCGGCTGTGGTTACTCTTGGGAAGTCATGCGCGGTTCATACTTCTCGACGGTGATGTGCAGTGGGTGGAGGTGATCGAAATCGGAATCCGATGTCAGCCGCGTTGCCCCGGATGCTTTGGCGGCAGCGGCGATCCAGAGGTCTGAGCCCGACATGATCCGCATTGGTTTCGCAATAACTTCCGAAAAGGCACAGAGCTCGGCGTAGTTCTTGGCTATTGCCGGATAGGCGATTTCAATGATGTGCAGGGCCTCGAGGAGGCGCTCCAGAGTCTCCAATTTCGCCTTGCCCCAAGGGGTCCCTTTGGCTTGCGCTTTGGCGACAAATGCGAGCACTTCTCCAATGACGATTCGGCACGTCAGGAGATGTCCGGAGGTGTCACGAAGTCGGTTCACCGCCGAGGCCTCCTTCGCCGCCCTGATCTGGTCGGGCATCATCCAGGGCATCGGGTCCCCTAGAGCACCATCGCCTTCGCGACCCTGCCCGCGGCCTTGCGCACGCAGAGCACCGCGTTCTTCTGCCTGGTGCGCAATGCCGGCAGCAGCATCGGCATCTCGACCGTGATCTTCCTGCTCTCGCGGACGACCCAGGTGGCGCATGCCGGTCTGGCGGAGGGGTTTACCACCTTCTCCGCCAATCTGCGCTGGCCGGGGGCCCACCTGTTCGATCCCTGCACCCATGCTGGTCGCCTGCTGGCAGACGCTGAGGTCACCCGCCAGGCGACCACCTGCGCCTATGTCGATGATTTCTGGCTCATGATGATCGCCAGCCTCGCCGCCTTGCCGCTTGTCGCCATCCTGCGCCGGCCTGGTGCGCAGCCGAAGGCACCCGCTGCGGCGATGGACTAGTCCCCGGCAATCGTACGACGGCGGACCAGGGCCAACGCCAGGCCGGTGAGCAGGGCCGCGAGGGCGCCGCCCAGGCCGCAATGATGCCCGGTGCTGCTGGCGGCGGCGGGGGCGGCCACCGTCACCGTCGTCGCCGGTGAGCTCGCCGAGGCGTTGCCGGAGCCATCGACCACCTCCACGGTGAAGAGGTGGCTGCCGACGCCGAGGGGGGTGGTCGGCGTCCAGCTCCAGCTGCCGCTGCCCAGCACGGTGAGCACGGCGACCTCGGTGCCGTGGTCAAAGATCAGCACCTTATAGCCCACCGGCGCGCTGCCGGAGAGGGTGGGGGTGGGGCCGGGGTTGGCGACCACGGGTGCCGCCGGGGTCGCTGGCGGAGGTCCTGCGGTGGTGATGGTGTAGCTGGCGGCGGCGATCGCGCTGTCGGGCATCCCGGCCAGGGTGGCATAGGTGTTGACGGTGGCGGAGGATGCGATGAGCAGGGCGCTGCCATAGATCGGGCTGGATGGACCAGGGGTCGAGCCGTCGGTGGTGTAGTGGATGGTCGCGCCGGCGGTGGCATCGCTGATGGTCAGCTTTTGCGGCGCGCCGTAGGGGCCACCCGCGGGGGTGATGACCGGCGTCGCCACCGCCCCGGCCGGCGCACCGATGGTGAAGGCCGCGCCCACCACCGCGCTCGGCGACTTGCCGGATTGGTAGGCGATGGCGGTGATGGTGGTGTTGGCGGCGACCGAGAAGGGGGCGCTGTAGAGCGTGCCGGTGGTGCTGGTCGGGGTTGAGCCATTGGTGGTGTAGCGGATGGAGGCGTCGACGGTGGTGGTGGCGAGGGTCACCGTGGCCGGCAGCGCGAAGTCGCCACCGGCGGGGGTGATGGTGAGCGGCTGCACGGCGAGGCCGGAGCTGCGTTGCTGGCTGAACACCCAGTCCACCAGGCTCAAGCGTCCGCCGCTCGCCGGGGTGTCGTACCAGCCGGTCCAGCCGCCGTGGCCGTTGCTGTCCTCGGTGAAGATCGGCGTGCCTCCTGCAGTCTTCAGCGCGGCGATGGTCTCCTGGTCGCCGAGGGGGTAGACCGTGGTGTCGTTCAGGCCGTGGAAGCACCACACCGGCAGGTTGGCGATGGCAGGCATTCCGCTTGGCGAGCCCGCGCCCGACATCGGCACCGCGGCGGCGAACAGCGTCGGGTTGCGCATGGCGAAGTCCCAGGAGCCGAAGCCGCCGAGCGACAGGCCGGTGACGTAGATGCGGCTGGCATCGATGTGGTAGTTGGTCTGCACCAGGGTGAGGATGCCTTCCGCCTGCTGCATTTGCGGGCTGATCGCCACGCTCGCCAGCACGTAGGAGGAGTCGGCGGCATTGGGATTGGTGTTCACCCACTGGGCGCCGGAGGCATCCTGCGGCGCGAGCATGAAGCAGGGGTGGGCGACCTGGTTGGCGGCGTTGACGAAGACTAGGCAGCCGGGCTGGTCGTTGATCTGGCTGAGGTTGTCGCTGCCGTTGCCGCCCGAGCCGTTGAGGAACACCACCAGGGGAAGGTGGTGGCGGCGG
>JAYVMM010000562.1:0-3228 GCA_043758975.1 Planctomycetota bacterium
GGCGCCGAGCGCGACGCCACCCTGGTGGTGCTGTTCATCCACCAGGTTGGCTGCCCGATCGTGCGCGGCAGCGTCGCCGAGCTGCAGCGACTGTCCGCGCAGTTCGCCCCCCAGGGGGTGCGTGTCCTGCTGCTCAACTCCTCCAGCGTCGATACCCGCATCGCGGTGGTCGAGGAGTCCGAGGCCATCGGGCTGACCCTGCCGGTGCTGCGTGACGAAGCCCAGGTGGTGGCCGAGGGGCTTAAAGTAACGCGCACCGCCGAGGCGATCGTGGTGCGCCCCAAGGACTGGAGCATCGCCTGGCGCGGTCCGCTCGACGACCGCCTCGGCTACGGCGCGCAGAAGGAGCAGGCCGCTCACCACTGGCTCAGCGATGCGCTGACCGCGCTGCTCGCCGGCCAGGAGCCGTCCGCCGAGGTAGGGCAGCTCAAGGGCTGCGTCATCACCTACACCAAGCCGCAGGCTCTCGACCACCCCGATTTCGCCAAGGACGTCGCCCCCATCCTCAGCGCGCGCTGCCGTGACTGCCACCAGAAGGGCGGCATCGGCCCGTGGTCGATGAGCAGCGAGAAGAAGGTGGCGGGCTGGGCGGCGATGATCCGCGAGGTGGTGCGCACCCGCACCATGCCGCCGTGGGGGGCGGATCGCGCCTATGGCGCCTTCGCCAACAACTGCTCGCTCTCGGTCGAGGAGACGCGCACGCTGGTGCACTGGGTCGAGGGCGGTGCCCAGGAATCGCCCAGCGATCCGCTCGTCGATAAGCCGCCCAAGGCGCTGCCGGAATGGCCGATGGGCAAGCCCGACCTCATCGTCTCGCTGCCCGAGCAGGCGGTCCCCGCCACCGGGGTGCTGCCCTACCGGCTCGCCGACGTCACCCTCGATCTGCCGCGCGACACCATCATCAAGGCGGTCGACCTGCGCCCGAGCAACCGCCGGCTGATGCACCACGGCTTCGCCTTCGTCGATGGCGAGGAGGAGCTGCCCGACGACATCGCCGCCGACCCCCGCGTGGCGCAGATCCTCGACCGCCTCAAGGGCCAGCCGCTGCCGCCGGAGATCCGCGCACGCTTCGAGAAGCGTCCGCGCGGCCTGACCTCGTTCTTCGCCAGCTACGTGCCCGGCATGGATCCCACGCCCTTCCCCAAGGGCACCGGCAAGCTGCTGCCGAAGAACGCCAAGCTCGCCTTCCAGCTGCACTACACCACCAACGGCGAGGCCGGCGTCGACCATCCGCGGCTCGGGCTCTACTTCGCCAAGGACAAGGTCGACCACGAGCTCAAGGTCACCAGCGCCTTCCAGCTCAAGCTCGACATCCCGCCCCAGGTCAGGGCCTACCCGGTCGAGGCGCTGCGCACCTTCATCAAGGACGAGGTGATCTACGCGCTCTCGCCGCATATGCACTACCGCGGCGCCGCGATGCGCTTCATCGCCGACTATCCGGATGGGCGCAGCGAGATCCTGCTCTCGGTGCCGCAGTACGACCTCAATTGGCAGCGCTCCTACCAGCTCAGTACCCCCAAGGTGGTGCCGGCGGGCACCAAGCTGCGCTGCACCGGGGTGTTCGACAACTCCGCCACCAACGAGGGCAACCCCGACCCGAGCAAGCGCGTGCATTTCGGCGAGCAGAGCTGGGACGAGATGTTCATCGGCTACGTGGTCTACGCCGATGCCACCCCGGGCGAGGTCAAAGCCAGGAAGTAGGCGCGCACGCGCTCGCTCACCTGGTAATAGGCGATCCGCCGGCCCTACCGAGCCCGTTGCCGTGCATCTCCGGCCCCGGGGCGCAATCTGTCCGCGCGTGATGCACGGAAGAGTGGAGGGGAGCCCCACCGCGGACTCCCGCGGCCTGCCCGGGGGCGAGGATGGCTGGCGCCCACCCGCACCCAGGACATCCCGATGCTGCGCGCTTCCCCTGGCCTTGTTGTCTGCCCCGGACTCGTCCTCTGCCTCCTGCTCGGTCCGCTCGCCGGTGCCGCCTATGCCGCGAATGCCGCGAATGCCGCGAATGCCGCGACCAACCCGGACCTCGGTCCCAATGTCATGATCGTCGATCCCAGCATGGACGCCAAGGCGCTCCAGGCGGCCTGCGACACCATCTTCACCAAGCAGTTCAGCAACCAGTTCGGCGCCGAGCGCAACGCCGTGCTGTTCCGCCCGGGGGTCTACCACGCCGACCTCACGGTCGGCTTCTACACCCAGTTCGCCGGCCTCGGGCGCTCACCGGACGATGTCATCATCAAAGGCGTGCTGCAGACCAAGGCCTTCGAGGCCAACACCAACGTGACGCAGAATTTCTGGCGCGCCTGCGAGAATTTCACCGCCGCTCCGCCGGATCAGGGGCGCGCGGTGTGGGCGGTGTCGCAGGCTGCGCCGATGCGGCGCATGCACATCGCCGGCGACCTCTGGCTGTTCATCGGCGGCTGGGCAAGCGGCGGCTGGCTCTCCGACTGCAAGATCGACGGCAAGGTGGTGTCGGGGTCGCAGCAGCAGTGGATTTCCCGCAATTGCGAATGGGGCTCGTGGCAGGGCGGGGTGTGGAACATGGTCCACCTTGGGGTGGTCAACCCGCCGGCGGGCGGCTCCGAGTGGAACGGCAAGCACCCCCATACGGTGATCGATAAGACCCCGGTGATCGCCGAGAAGCCGTACCTGCGCGTCGGCGACGACGGCAGCATCGGGGTGTTCGTCCCGGCGCAGAAGCGCGACAGCGTCGGCTGCGGCTGGCAGGTTCCGGCCAAGGAGGCGGGCAGCTGGCTGCCGATCGACAAATTCCATATCGCCAAACCAGGAAGCGACAGCGCGGCGACCATCAACAGTGCGCTCGCTGCCGGCAAGCACCTCCTGCTGACCCCGGGCGTCTACCGCCTGGACCGCGCGCTTTCGGTGGTCAAGCCGCGCACCGTCGTGCTCGGCCTGGGCATGGCGACGCTGATGCCCGACCAGGGCACGCCGGCGCTCGAGGTCGCCGATGTCGACGGCGTGCGCGTGGCCGGCCTGCTGATCGACGCCGGGGCCAAGGAATCACCCTACCTGCTCCAGGTCGGCGCCCCGGGCAGCAGCCAGCGCCACGCGCAGGATCCCACCTACCTCAACGACATCTTCTGCCGCGTTGGCGGCGCCGGCGCCGCCAACGTGGCGGCGGCGGTGGTCATCAACAGCAGCGACGTGGTCGGCGACCACACCTGGATCTGGCGCGCCGACCATGGCGAGGGGGCGGGCTGGAGCTCC
>JAYVMM010000563.1:0-4828 GCA_043758975.1 Planctomycetota bacterium
GAGGCGAGATCTCCTCGGCCTTCCGCAGCGCGGACTGCGACCTGGTCGAACTCGACACCGCACGCAGCGCGTTCAGCGCGCTCGAGCTGTTCTTCCGCGCGCGCCGGCGGAGGATCCATGGCTGAGCGCGGCGCCTGCCCTCCCCATCGCCGTGCCCGCGCCCCCTCCTGGGCAGGGATGCTAGCGCTCGCCGCCGCCCTACCGCTCATGCGCGCCGGCGACGCCGCCCCGCCCGCCGGCGGGGCGCCCAGCGCCGACCCCGCCCTCGCCCACCTCGGGGTCGAGCTCGCCGCCCAGCCGGCTTCGGTTGCGATCGGCGACCAGCTCACCGTCACCATCACCTACCGTTGGCCGCATGGCTGGACGGTGACGACGCCCAACCACGAGCCCGACCCCGCCGCGGCATTCGCCCGCGAGTTCGTCACCAGCTTCCCGCCACCGCGCAGCACTAGCACCGGCGAGGAGGAGCGCCGCGTCTTCCGCCTGACGGTGATGGCCAACCACAGCGGCAGCTGGGAGCTGCCGCGCCCGACCCTGAGCGTGCGCTCCCTGCAGGGGACGCGCGACCTCACCGCGACGCCGGTGCTGGTCGAGGTCGGCACCGCCGCGCGTGCCGCCGCGCTGCCTCCGCCGCGCCCACCATGGGTGCGCCCGCGCAGCTTAGACCCCGACGGCGCCCGCCCGTGGCTGTGGCTGGCGGCGGTGCTTGCCGCCGGCGTGCTCACCCTGATGACCTTGTGGCGCCGGCGCGCGGCCACGCCCGCCCCGACGCCCTTCGCCGAGCTCGACGACGAACTGCATGCGGCCACCGCCACCGGCGATGGCAAGGAGGCGGGCGCACGCCTGAGCCTGGCCTTGCGCCGCTACCTCGGACGCCAGTTCTCCTTCGACGGGCCGGGCTCGACCACGCGCGAGACCGCCGCCCAGCTGCGCGGTCGCCTGAGCGAGGATGAGCACCGCGACCTGGTCCGCCTGCTCGACCAGCTCGATGGCCTGCGCTGGAGCCCGGGCGAGCTGGCGATCTCCACCATCATGCCGCCGGCGGAGAGCGCGCGCGGCTGGTGCACGCGGCTGCAGCGGCGCCTCGATGAGGCGGCGGCGGAGCGTGCGCGCGCGGTGGCGCAGGCGCCAGGCGCAGGCGCCCTCCAGCGTCGGCCAGGTGCGGGCGCATGAACTTCCGTTTCGCCGATTGGTGGCTGCTCGCGCTGCTCGTCCTGCCGCTGGTCGTGGGCGCCTGGCGCGAGCGCCGCGGCGGCGCGGCCTTCCCCGGCTTTGCCCTGGCGGCGCGCGTGCTGCGCGCCAGCCGTGGCCCGCTGCTGTTCCGCCTGCTGCTGGTCGGCGGCATCGCCGCCCTGGTGGTAGCGGCGGCGCGCCCGCAGTACGGGCGCACCGTGGTCGAGCGCGAACAGGCTGGGCGCGACCTCGTGCTGGTGATCGATCTCAGCGGCAGCATGCAGATCAACGACCTCATGGACGAGCAAGGCCAGCGCTCGGACCGCCTCACCGCGGTGATGCAGGCGGCCCGCCTCTTCATCGCCAACCGGCCCAACGACCGCATCGGCCTGGTGTTCTTCGGCGACACCGCGCTGACCAGCTGCCCGCTGACCTACGACCACGATACCGTGACGCAGTTCCTCGAGCGCACCGAGCGCCAGCAGCGCTCACTGTGGAAGCAGGGCAAGGCCGGCCTGCTCGGCAGCAACACCAACATGGGCCTGGGCATGGGCATGGCGCTGCGCTGCCTGCGCGACACCAAGTCCCTCGGACGCGCCATGGTGATCATCACCGACGGTGCCGATTCGCGCGAGCTGCGGCCCTATATCGATCCTCTGGTGTGCGCCCGCCATGCCGACGCCATCGGTGTGCGCATCCACGCCATCGGGGTCGGCAATCCCGATGGCACCATGACCACCGAAGACCGCCTTGGCGGTACCCACGTGGTGGCGGTGCCCAAGGAGGAGCTGCCCGACATGCCGCGCCTGCAGAGCATCGTCGAGCTCGCCGACGGCAAGTCCTTCACCGCCAACGACCGCGCCGGGCTCGACCAGGTTTTCAAGCGCATCGACATCCTCGAGCCGACGCCGCACCAGGTGCGCACGCGCGACGATTTCAGCGACCGCTTCGCGCTGCCGCTCGCCGGCGGCCTGGCGCTCATCGCCCTGGCGCTTGCACTCGAGCCGCGCCTGCGGGGGGTGGCATGAGCTGGGGCCATCCGCAGCTGCTGTGGCTGCTCGCGCTGGTTCTCGCCGGCGCGCTGCTGACTTGGCGGTGGGGGTGCCGGGTGCGCCACGCCCGCGCCGCGGTCGGCGCCGGAGTACCCCATCTCTGCACCGCGGTGGCGCGGCGGCGCACCGTGCTACGCGCGCTCCTGCTCTGGGGCGGCCTCCTCGCAGGGATCGGTGCGCTCGCCGCTCCGCGCTGGGGCGCGAGCGACGAGGTGCACGTCAGCCGCGGTTGCGACCTGCTGCTAGTCCTCGACTGCAGCCGCTCGATGCTCGCCGCCGACCTCTACCCCACGCGCATCGAGGCAGCACGGCGCAAGGCCATCGACTTGCTCCGCCTCGCTCCGGAGACGCGCCTGGCGCTGATGCCGTTCGCCGCCATGCCGGTGCTGCGCTGCCCGCTGACCGGCGACCACGATGCGCTCGGGCAAATGCTCCAGGACTGCAGCCCCGAGCTGTTCCCCGCCGAGAACGGCTACCAGGGCACCGCGATCGGCGACGCGGTGCGCGCCGGGCTGGGCGTGCTCGGCACGCAGTCCGACCGCGGCCAGGCGATCCTGGTCATGAGCGACGGCGCCGACGACGACAAAGAAGCGGTGGCGGCGGCGGGCGCCGCCGCCAAGAGCGCCGGGATCCCGGTCTACGGGCTGTTCTTCGCCGATCCCGAGCGCAAGGTCACCCTTGTCATCGACGGCAAGGAGGAGGTCATGGATGCCGACCGCAGCACGCTCGATATGCTCGCCAACGCGACCGGCGGGCTGTGCATCAACGCCGGCAACGACCCCAAGGACATCGAACTTCTGCACGACCATCTCATCAGCCACGTCACCCAGCTGCCGTGGGAGGAGCGCCGCCGGGTGGTGATGAGCGAACGCTTCCAGTGGCTGCTGCTGCCGGCGCTCCTCGCGCTCACCCTCGGCACCCTCATCCCCACCCGCCGCGCCAGCCAGGAGCGCACGTGAACACACGCGCCCGCTGCCTGGCAACGCGCTGCGCGCTCGCCCTCCTGCTCCCGTGCTGCGGGCTGCTTGCCGCCGATCCCTGGGACCAGCTCGCCAGCGCGGCCCGGCAGAGCGATCCCGCCCAGGCGCGCAAGACCCTTGACGCCCTGCTCACCGAGCAGCCGACCTTCTATCCCGGCCACTTCAACCTCGGCACCCTGCTGCTCGACAGCGACCCTGCCTCCGCCGCCACCCACCTCGAGCTCGCCAGTGCCAGTCCACAGCCCGAGCTGGCGGCGGATGCCCTGCACAATCTCGCCCTCGTGCGCTGGAAGCAGGGCCGCCTCGAGGAGGCGGTGGTGATCGCCGCGCGCGCGGCCAAACTGCACGTTGACGATGCCGCCAGCCAGCAGCTGCTGAGCGAATTGCGGCGCCTGCTGATAGTGCGCGTGGACCAGGCGCGGCGCACCGCCGAGGAGGAGGCGCGCAAGCTCCACCTCGTCGTACGCACCCTGCCCGATGCCCATGCCCGGGAGTCCTACGACCAGCGCCTTGCCGCTGCCGGCGGAACCCCGCCATACCGCTTCAGCTTGGGCGCCGCGCCCGCCGTGCCCGCCGCACCGACTGGCGCCACCGCGCCGCCAGCTGGCGCCCCCAAGCCACCGGCGCTGCCCCCCGGACTGGAGCTCGCGGGCGATGGCCGGCTGCACGGGACGCCGGGCGAAGCCGGCAGCTTCGCCATCGCGATCGCGCTGCAGGACGGCGCCGGCGCCAGCGTGACCGGCGAGGTCCGGCTGCGCATCCTCCCGGTCCCGGCCATCACCACCTCCCGCCTGAGCGAGGCGGTGCGCGGCAGCCCCTACCGCGCCCAGATCTCCAGTGAAGGGTTGGGGGATGCGCGCTGGAGCGCGGACGGGCTGCCGCCTGGACTCGCCCTGGTCCCAGCAGACGGCGCGCATGCGGTTCTGGTCGGCACCGCCACCACCGCGGGCGCCTTCACCATCCACCTTACCGTCGCCGACGGCCAGCGCACCGCGCACCGCGACCTCGAGCTCCCGGTCACCGATCTGTTCGCGCCGGCGCAGGCGGTGCTGCCGCCCGCCACAGTGTGGGCCGCCTACGAGCAGGCGACCACCGTGCTCGGTCCACCCCAGACCTACCGCTGGACGCACGGCCCCCAGCATGGCCTGACCATCACCCCGGAAGGGGTGGTGCGCGGCACCCCCGACCAGGCCGGTGAGATGGCGCTCACCGCCACCATTACCGCCGAGGATGGCCGCCACCGCGAGGTGGGGCTTACCCTGCCGGTCAACCCGCCGCCGGTGATCGACGAGCCGTCACCCATCACGCTGACGCGCGGCCAGGCCATCACCCGACCGCTCAAAGCCTCCGGCGGCACCCCCCCGCTGCACTGGAGCGTCGCCGACGGTCTGCTGCCCGTCGGACTGCGTCTCGATGACGACGGCACCCTGCGCGGCGCCAGCAACCAGACCACCGCCCAGGCCGAGGTGACCATCGCCCTGGTCGACCGCTGGAAGGCGGCCACGCAGCAAAAGGTCACCATCACGATCACGGATGCTGACCCGGGGACTGACAACGCCCACAAGGACCAGAAGGACCAGCACCCTGATGATCAGGGACAGCAGGATAAGCAGGATAAGCAGG
>JAYVMM010000564.1:0-1930 GCA_043758975.1 Planctomycetota bacterium
ACCGGCAGATTGTCGTACCACTGCACCCGGGTGCCGCAGCTATAGCAGCGGCTGGGCGGATGCACCACGCTCTCATTGCGCGGCAGGCGGTGGATGCACACGTTGAGGAAGCTGCCGATGAAGGCGCCGAAGATGAAGGCGAGCAGCGGCACCATGCACCTATGGTTGTCGTCGGTGGTAGGGAGCGGTCAATGCCGTGGCGCCGGGCGCCGGTGCGGGTACACCACCGGCCATGGACGAGCGGGAGCGCGCGATATGGCGCAATCGGTGGCGAGCCACCGTCTGGCAGCTCAGCGGAGTGGACGGCGCCTGGTGCGGCCTGCTCGGGGAGCAGGCGGCGGAGGCCCGCCCGCGCTTCGCCCTCTCGGCCTGGAACCCGGACAGCGCCCTGCTGCCGGAGGCGGTCAACCGCGCGCGCGACGCCCTGCTCGCCGCCGAGCTGCAGGCCCACGGTGAGCGCCCGCAACGCATTCGCGGCGGCGATCCGCAGGCGGACTGGTGGGAGGAAGGCTGGCTGATCGGCCATGACCAGGCGCGCGATTCTGCCCTGCTGCGCCGCTACGGCCAGCTCGCCGGGCTGCTGCTCTCCGGCGGGCGCGCCCGCCTGCTCTGGCGCGACGGTCGCTGCGATCCGCCCTAGGCTCTTAGCTCTACGCTCTACGCTCTACGCTCTAGGCGCCAGCCTCAGGGTGCGGCGCCGTCCGCCGCCAGGGCGATGCGCGCAAAGCGCTCGTGCCCGGCGAGGTCGCGCATGATGGTGCAGGTGAGTCCCTGGGCGCGGCAAAGCGCGGCGATCGCCTCGCCCTGGCGCCAGCCGTGCTCGAGCCACAGCAGCGCACCGGGGGCGAGCAGCCGGCGCGCATCGGCGATCAGCTCGCCGATCAGGCCGAGGCCATCGCGTCCGCAGAACAGCGCCTCCTGCGGCTCGAAGGCGAGCTCGGGATCGCACTGCGCTCGCTCATCCTCGCCCACGTAGGGCAGGTTGGCGATCACCGCCGCATAGCCGCCCGCTTGCTCGCTGCCGAGGTGGCCGTGGTGCCAGGCCACCTCCAGCCCGAGGTGCGCGGCGTTGGCGCGCGCGATGGCGAGGGCGGCTTCACTGCGTTCACTGGCGTCGACCGCGCAGGCAGGGCGCGCGTGCTTGAGCGCCAGGGCGATGGCGCCGGAGCCGGTGCCGACGTCGAGCACGCGCGCCGCATCCGCTGGCAGCGCGGCAAGCACCAGGGCGACGAGTTCCTCGGTCTCCGGGCGCGGCACCAGCACCCCCGGCCCCACCGTCAGACGCAGGCCGCAGAACTCCTGGCAACCGAGCACGTAGGCCAGGGGCTCCCGCCGTCCACGCCGCTGCACCAGGGCGCGCAGGCGGACCACCTCGCCCTCCTCGACCGGCATGTCGAAGCGGGTGTAGAGGTCGAGGCGGCTGAGCCCCAAGGTCTCGGCGAAGATCCACTCCGCCTCGCGCCGGCCATTGCCGATGCCATGGCCCTTGAGGTAGTCGGCGCTCTTCTGCAGCAGGGACATCAGGGTGGGCAGCACGGCGGCGACCATAGCGGTGAGGCCGTCAGCGCAAAACGGGGCGGCCAGGAGCCTGCGCGCACGCCATGCGGGCTGCTCCCACGTTGACAAGGCGCAGAATCCGCCACGATGCCCCCTCGAACGATGATGGGCTCCCATCGTCTAGTGGCCTAGGACAACGGATTCTCAGTCCGTGAACAGGGGTTCGACTCCCCTTGGGAGTAGTCGGTAGTAAGTTACTTGTAAAGCCTTGTAACTAAATCAGTTACAAGGCTTTTTTATTTGCTTACTACCTTTTCAAAATGGGACAGGTAGTAAGAAATACAAACCCCTCCATGTCGCTTCCTATAAGCCTTCCACAGAGGGGTTTCAAAAATCCCTAAAAAATGCCTCCATCTATCATCCTAAAATAAAC
>JAYVMM010000565.1:0-2128 GCA_043758975.1 Planctomycetota bacterium
CGCGCGGTGCACTACGCCTCGCTGCGCTCGGACGGGCCGCTGGTGCGCATCAATTCCGGCGCCCTCACCCCCTCGCTGCTGGAGAGCGAGCTGTTCGGCCACGTCAAGGGCTCCTTCACCGGGGCGATCGACGATCGCCCCGGGCTGTTCGCCCTCGCCGACGGCGGCACCCTCTTCCTCGACGAGGTCGGCGAGCTCGCCAACGAGACCCAGGTCAAGCTCCTGCGCGTGCTCGAGTCCGGCGAGTACCTGCCGGTCGGCGGACGCGAGGTGCGCACCTGCAACGTGCGGGTGGTGGCGGCGACCAACCGCGACCTCAAGCTGATGGTCAAGGAGGGCTGCTTCCGCGAAGACCTCTACTACCGCCTGGCGGTGATCCCGCTCCAGCTGCCGCCGCTGCGCGACCGCCCCGAGGACATCGCGGTGCTCGCCGGCCACCTCCTCGCCCGCCATGCGGTCAAGCTGCGCCGCAATGTCACCGGCTTCACCCAGGAAGCGTTCAAGGCCATGCTTGCCTACTCCTGGCCGGGCAACATCCGCGAGCTCGACAACCGCATCCAGCGCGGGGCCGCCCTCACCACCAGCGGCGACATCACCGAGCAGCAGCTGTTCCAGGAGCTCGAGCACCCCAGCGGACTACGCCCGGCGGTGGCGGCCACGCCAGCCGCCGAGTCGCCGGTCGCCACGTTGCGCGCGCGCATGGACGGGGGCGAGGCGATCGACCTCGCCGCCGCGACCGCCGACTTCGAGCGCGAGGTGATCGAGGCCGCGCTCAACGCCAGCTCCGACAATCTCACCGAGGCGGCCAAGCTGCTCGGCATCAGCTTCCGCCAGATCCGCTACAAGGTCCGCCAGCTCGGCCTGCGCTGAGCGGGGGCGGGGGCGGGTGGCGCCGACCTAATCGGGGTAGCCGAAGGCGGCCTCGACCGTGATCTCGGGATGGAGCGAGAGCGCTACCGGGCAGGTATGCGCGGCGCGTTCGAGCTTGGCGCGGTTTGTGGTGGCGATGCCGGTGGGCATGCTGAAGGCGAGCACCAAGCGCGCGATCTTGCGCGGCGGCGTGGAGGTCATGTGCTTCTCGATGCGCAGCTGCGCGCCCTCGAGGGCGATGCCGTCACGGCGGGCGACGATGCCCATCACCGTGGTCATGCAGCTGCCCAGGCCGCAGGCGACCAGGTCGGTGGGCGAGAAGCTCTCGCCGCGCCCCTGGTTGTCGAGCGGCGCATCGCTGACCAGCACGGTGCCGCTTTGATCGTGCACCATGCGGCAGCGCAGGCCGCCCTGGTAGGTGAGGGTGAAGGTGACCATGGTCGGCTCCGGGTTGATGGGGCGCGCTAGGACAGCACCAGCGCGGCGGTGAGCCAGGCGCACGCCTGCAGCACCAGCAGGCGATTGCGCCAACGCCAGCCGGAATCGGTCAGCGCGCAGCACACCAGCGAGCCGTAGAGCGCCCCCGCCCACAGCGCGTCCGGCCAGCGCCCCCACAGTACCAGGGCGATAGCGGGCAGCTGGAGGGCCTCGGCCAGGGCCAGGCGGGGCCAGCTGCGCGGCGGCGCAGCCACCGGCGGCGGCGCGCTCATGGCAGCTCCTCCGGCTCGAGCAGGGCGAGGAATTCCCCGGCCGCGCGCTCGGGATCGGCGGCGCGGCAGAGCGCGGCGGCGACCGCGACGCCATGCGGCAGGCGCGGTCTGAGCGCGCGCACGCGCTCGACGGTCAGGCCGCCGATGGCATAACTCGGACGCCGCACCCCCATGGGCATGCCGCCGGTCACCTCCTCGAGCAGCTCCGGCCCGCGCACCGGCTCATGCGGCTTGGTCGCGGTGGGATAGAGCGGACCGATGCCGAGGTAATCGGCGCCGGCCTCCACCGCCGCCACCGCCTGCGCGCGGCTGTGGCTGGACACCCCGATGGCGCAGGCGGCGCCCACCACCGCGCGCGCATCGCCTGGCGTCAGGTCCTGCTGGCCGAGGTGGACGCCGTCGGCGCCGAGTACGCGCGCCACCGCGACATGGTCGTTGACGATGAACAGCCCACCGGCGGCGCGCACCGCCTCCTGCACGCGCGCCGCCAGCTCGCGGTAGGCGCGCTGATCCAGGCCCTTGGCCCGCAGCTGCACCGCGCCGGCACC
>JAYVMM010000566.1:0-2107 GCA_043758975.1 Planctomycetota bacterium
TGGCGCAGGTTGTCGCTGCTGCTGGCGGTGGGCACGCTCCTAACCGCATCGCGACTGAGCCACATGTACTTCAACGAGACCGTGATATTCGCCACCGACTGCCTGGTGGCGCTCGCCCTGGCCAACCTGCTGCTGAGCTGGATGCATGCCAAAGATGACGCGGTCGCACCCGCGGTCGCGCGCGTGCATGCCGGGCTGGCCAACTTCTCCTACTCCCTCTACCTGCTGCACTTCCCCCTGCTCCTCCTGCTGTGCGCGATGGCGCAGACCTGGTGGGGGATCGGTTTGTCAATGGCGCCAGGCTGGGCCGCCTACCTGCTGTTCGCCGCCCTGGTCGCCCTGCTCTACCTGTTCGCCTGGGCGGCCTCGCTGGTGACCGAGCGCCATACCCAGCAGGTGCGCCAGCTGCTGCTGCGCTGGTGCGGCGTCGAGCGCACGTGAGCGCCTCCCCGCCGCGCGCCGCGCGCGCTAGCCGGCGGCGGTGGCGCCGAAGGCTGAGCGCAGCAGCTGCTTGAGCCGGCGTGCGGCGTGGACGAGGTCGGCCACCAGCGCCGCTAGGCCGCGGTTATGGAAGACCGCCGGTACCTCGGCGCCGACGAGGGTGCATATGCGTATGCCGTCGCGGTCGAGCTCGGCGAGCTGGCCGTCGGCGAGCGCGCACACCTGCCCGGCGAAGCCGCGCAGCGCATGCACATCCGAGGACAGCCACCAGCCTGCCGGCCCGGCGGGCTGCCCTGCGGGCAGTGGCAGCTCGCGCCCGATGACCAGGGGCGAGCCCTGCCGCACCGCCACGATGCGCCCGGGGTGGTCGCTGAAGAGCACGGCGAAGGCGTTGCCCCCGCGCAGGCGCGCGCTGGCCGCGCGCACCGCCTGCAGCGCCGCCGCCCAGTCGCCACCCTGGCGGTAGTGGACAGCGAGGAGGTGGGGGATGACCTCGGAGTCGCTGTCGCCGGCGAACACCGCCCCGCCCTGCGCCAGCTCCTGGCGGAGAACGGCATGGTTGGCGACTTCGCCGCTGTGCACCACCGCAATGCGTCCATCCGCGCTGGAATGTGGATGGCAGTTCTCCACGGTCACCGCGCCGATGGTGGCGCCGCGGGTATGGGCGATGGCACAGCTCCCCGCGAGCGGCTGGTGAGCGAGCAGCCGGTAGAGCTCTTTGGTTGGCCCGAGCGCTCGGCGCACCGCGATGCCCTGCTCGCCGAGCAGGGCCACGCCGGCGGAATGCCGACCGAGATGCTCCAGGCGCTCCAGCGCGGTCACCAGGTCCGGCCACGCCTGGCGCGGGCCGATGTAGGCGGTGATGCCGCACATGGGACGCTCCGGGTTGCCCTTTGTCCTAGCGGTGCTCCGTGGGCAGCCAAGGACCAGCGCCGCAAGGTTGTCCGCGCGCCGGCTGGCGACCACCCGGCCAGCCGCCAGCTCAGCGCGCCCCCGGCAGCGGGGCGGGCGCGGGGGCAGCGGCGCCGAAGGCCTCGCGGTAGCGGCTCGGGCTCATGCCCTTGAGGCGCTGGAACTGGTTGGTGAAGTGGCTCTGGTCGTAGAAGCCGGTGGCCGCGGCAATGCGCGCGATCGGCATCTCGCCGGTGGTGAGCAGCTCGCAGGCCGCGGTGATGCGCACCTCGATGAGGTACTTGAGCGGGGTGGTGCCGAAGCGTTTGCGGAAGCGGCGGGCGAACTGGCTGACCGAAAGCCCGAGCCTAGCCGCCAGGGAGGCCATGGTCAGCGGCTGGGCATAGTCGTTCATGATGGTCTCGATCACCGGCGCCATGACCAGGACGGTGGTGCTGCTCGAGTTCATCGCCTTGAGGTCGCGGGTGACCCCGGCCACGCCGATGATCGCGCCGTCGCGCCCGCGCAGCGCCAGCTTGGTGGTGGTGTACCAGTCGAACGAGCCCTCCGAGTTCCGCACCAGCTCGAGCTTGCCGATCAGCGCTGCCCCGCTCGCGAGCACGCGCGCGTCGTCGGCGGCGTACATCTCGCAGAGATGCTTGGGCGAGAAGGCTTCGTCGCAGTGGCCGACTACCTCCTCGGCGGTGCGGCAGCCGAGGCGGCGGGCGAGCGCGAGGTTGCAATGCACGAAGCGCCCCTGCCGGTCCTTGATGAA
>JAYVMM010000567.1:0-4355 GCA_043758975.1 Planctomycetota bacterium
CCTTGTCGACCAGGATGCCGCCGCTGGAGGACACCCGCTTGGGCCAACCGAGCTCGAGCATCCAGCGCACCATGTCGAGCATGTGGATGCACATGTCGCCGGGGATGCCGTTGCTGTACTCGTAGAAGTTGCGCCAGCCGCGCGGGTGGACGATGCGGTTGTAGGCGCGCGCGGGCGCCGGCCCGCTCCACATCTCCCAATCGAGGGTGGCGGGCGGCGCCTGGTCGGGCGCGGCGTCATGGCTGCGCATGGCGTAGTAGCAGCAGATTTCGACCAGGGCGATGGTGCCGAGCCGGCCCGAGCGCAGCAGGGTGTCGCGCGCCTCGATCAGGTGCGGCGTGCTGCGCCGCTGGGTGCCGACCTGGACCACGCGCAGGTGCTTGCGCGCCGCCGCCAGCATCGCCTGGCCCTCGCGGATGTCGATGCTGATCGGCTTCTGCACATAGACGTCGGCGCCGGCCTCGACCGCGGCGATCATCGCCAGCGCATGCCAGTGGTCGGGGGTGGCGATGAGCACCACCTCGAGGTCGCGCTCCTTGAGCATGTCGCGGTAGTCGCGGTAGCCGCGCGGTTTCTGGTGCGAACGCTGGCGGGCCGCCACCAGCTCGATGGCGCCGCCCAGCATGGCGCTGTCGACGTCGCACAACGAAACCACTTCGACCGGGGCGACCTGGAGCAGGCGCAGGAGGTCGCACTTGCCGTACCAGCCGCAGCCGATCAGGCCGACGCGCAGCGGGCGGGCGTTGGCGGCGGGTGCATCGGCGCCGGCGGCGCGCCCACCCCCGGTAAAGGCGCCCAGCGCCAGGCTGGCGGCGCCGGCGGCGAGCAGATCACGGCGTTTCATCGGCGAGCTCCCGGGCGGCGCGGCGCCGCCCGCGGCAGCTCACCCCGGGTGGCGGTGAAGGCAAGCTAGATCCCCGCCCTCCGGCGCCACCTGCGCGGTCGACGCGACGGGAGCGGCGGGAGCGGCGGGAGCGGGAAGTCCTGCGGGCGGGCTCAGATCGCCCAGCCGGGGCGGTAGTTCGGCTTGACCAGAGCCTGAGCGTCGGCGTCGGCGAAGCGCATCGCCTCGGCATCCCAAGCCAGCTTGCGACCGGGCACCTGCTGGGCGATAGTACCGAGGATGCAGGTCTCGGCGAGCTTGGAGGCGACCGCGAAGGAAGAGAAGGTGGTCGGCCCGCCGCGGCAGGCGTCGATCCATTCCTGGTAATGGCCCTTGGCCGCGCGCGGCAGCGTCGCCGCCACCGCGGTCGCGGCGGGATGGTCGCTGGCCTTGACCAGCTTGGCCTCGCCCTTGAGGGCGATCCACAGCTTGGTGTTGTAGTCGTCGTCGCTGTAGATCACCCCGGCGTCGCCAACCAGCACCAGGCCGCTGCCGCCGAGCTCGCCGCGCGCGCGCACCGCCTCGGGGATGCGCTCGAGCGCGGGTTTGACCCCGCCGTCGTACCACCACAGGGTGCGCTCGGGGAGCGCACCACGGGCGGCGAAGGCGAAGCGCACGGTCGAGGATTTGGGGAAGGTCTCGGACATATGGTCGGAGGTCGACACCGCCTCGACCTCATGCGGATCACTGAGCTCGAGCGCGCGGAACGGCAGGTTGAGGGTGTGGCAGCCCATGTCGCCGAAGGCGCCGGCACCGAAAGCGTGCCAGCCGCGCCACTTGAAGGTGTGGTAGACGTCCTTCTTGAACGGGCGCTCGGCGGCCACCCCGAGCCAGCCGTCCCAGTTGAGGGTGGCGGGGATGTCGTCGGCGCCCACCGGGCGTTCCATGCCTTGCGGCCAGATCGGGCGGTTGGTCCAGGCGTGGACCTCGCGCACCGTGCCGATCAGCCCGGCGCGCACGATCTCGATGCCATGGCGCATGTCGCCGGAGGCGCTGCCCTGGTTGCCCATTTGCGTGGCCAGGCCGTTGCGAGCGCTGAGCTCGCGCAGGCGGCGCGATTCCCACACCGTACGCGTCAGCGGCTTCTCGCAGTAGACGTGCATGCCGCGTGAGAGCGCGGCCATCGCCACCGGAGCATGCATGTGGTCGGGGGTGCTCACCACCACCGCCTGCAGCTCGGCCTCCTTGGCGATCATCTCGCGGTAGTCGCGGTAGCGCCGCGCATGCGGGAAGGCGGCGGCGATCTTGACCGCCTCGTCGATCTTGGTCGCGTCGACGTCGCACAGCGCGATCACCTCCTCGCCAGTCTTGAGCACGCCCTCAAGGTTGCTCTTGCCCTTGCCGCCCACCCCGACCAGGCCGATGCGCAGCTTCTCGCCGGCACCAGGTGTACGCACCCCGGCCTGAGCCTCCGGCGCGCAGCCGGCAAGGTCGAACAGGGTCGCCGAAGCGGCGAGCGCGCCGGCGCCGGCGGCGACGTCGCGCAGGAAGCGGCGGCGGGTGGTGGAAGTGGCGGTGCTGACGATCCTCATGGCGAGGCTCCGTGCGGGGCTGCGACGTGGCGGGCGGGCTGAATGGCTGGGTCTGGCATAGGCGCGCCGCCGGCGAGCGCAACCAGGGATGACGAGCACTGGCAGCGGCGCTCGGGCGTTGAACGAAAAACGAGGAAGTATCGAGACGGCGAGCGAACCCATTCGAATTCCTTGTGTCCTTTGATCTTGCGCGAGATTCCATGGGCCGGAATTCGATCTTTCCGCAATATTCCGCGCAGGTGGATCGCGACCTTGACGGCGAGCGTTCGTGCCGTGAAGGCTGCCAATTCTTCTGCGGTCGGGTGCCGCCGAGCACCGTTTCTTGAAATGTCAACATTATGTCTACAATCGTCAGAATGATCACCATTCCTATCCGCGACTTGCAGCAACGTGGCACTGCGGCCATTTCCAAGGGGGCGACTGGGCCAATGCTCATAACCGGTCGACCCGGAGCACTGTTCTACCTCATCCCGGCAGACCCGAATCATCTCGCTGAGCAAGAAGCCGAACTACGCCGGGCCATGGCTCGCGCAGATTTAAGGTCATGGCAAGCGCGTGCGATTGCCAATGGTCTGTCCAAGCTTTCGGACGCCGAGATCCAGGAGGAGATTGCCGAAGTCCGGCGTGATCGGCGCGTGAAGTCAAAGGCTGGCGTCAGGTCCCGCCGTTCAACTCGATCATGAGCGTGTTGGCTGTCCTCGATACGAACATCGTTGTGTCTGCCGGCATCCAACCCGCGGGACCCTCGGCGCACGTTGTCGATGCCGCAATCGAGGGCGCCATCGTAATCGCAGTGTGCCCCTCAATCATTGCGGAATACATCGAAGTAGTGAATCGTCCTCGATTAAAAAAATGGAAATTACCGCCAATGTGGCTGAATTATCTGATTACTGAAGCACACCTCGTTACTGATGATCTTCCGCCGTGGCCATCGCCAGGTCCTGATCCTGACGACATGATTTTCCTGGCTCTGGCTCATCGAACAGGGGCGATCCTCGTATCTGGCAACATTGCTGATTATCCCGAGCGAATTCGCCATGGGGTCATGGTGATGACTCCAGCAGAGTACCTACGTCATTTGAGAGGATTGACTGCTGAGCACTAAATTGCCGAGCACAAACCGAAGCAAAATGAAGGAGTTCTGTCGCAAAAAAGTGGAGGCGGCGGGAAACTTGCCGAACTGTTCATCGAGGGTGCCCGGGAGATGGATGGACGGCAGATCGCGGTGCTCCTCGCCGCATAACGACCTCTTCCCCTAATCTTGAACAGTCTCAAGTTAACAAGTTGACAAGTTGACAAGTTGACAAGTTGACAATGTCATCCGAAACCCGCGCGGCGATCTTTGCCGCTATAGCAAGAAACGTTCGAGCAGCACATCGTTTAGATGGCGGCGACCGTCGTAGACGGCGACGATCACGACTTCCATGACCCTGATCTGATACAGGATGCGCCAGGGCTTCTCGCATACCTCGCGAACGTTGGTGATGCCATGCCATTGGAGTTCAGGCACCACGCGCCCGCGCTCAGGAAGTGTGCTCAGGGTGCCGATGCGCTGTTCAAATCGAGCAAGTGCCTTGTCGGCGTTGATCTTGCTATCGCTAGCGATGTAGTCCGCGATGCGCACGATGTCTTCCCTAGACCCATCGCAGTAGATTATAGACCAACGCTTCACGCACCGGTTTTCTTATGATCAGCCAGGCGCTTGCGAGCGGCGGCGAAGACTTCTTCGTGGGTGTGGATTCTGCCCTTGCGTACATCTTGATCCGCGATCGCCACGAGTTTGAGCATGGCCATGGCCTGCTGAGTGCGCTCGTAGGACTCGGGATCTTGTATGACTGCCGCGGTCGATCCGTTCTGAGTAATGATCATCGGGCCGCCGCCGTCGCGAACCCGGTCGATCACTTGGGCAAGGCGAGATTTGACGTAACTGACCGACTCTG
>JAYVMM010000568.1:0-4405 GCA_043758975.1 Planctomycetota bacterium
GATGCCCCAGAACCTCGACACCGCGCTGCCGCCCGCGGCGGTCTACGCCAGCCTGGCCCCCGCGGCCCAGCGCCTGGTGGCGGCGGTGCACCTGCTCTACCGGGGCAGCTGGGACGATTGCGCGGAGGACCTCCGCCGCCGTCAGGCCGGCAAGCCCTACCTTTACCGGCTCAACCTCACGCTTGAGGACCCGCTCGCCTGGCTGGCGCGCTGCAAGTCCTACGAGCTCGCGCGCGGCGAAAAGCTGGGCGATCCGCAATTGTTCACCGACACGTTTGCTTCCGAGATGGCAGAAGGGATCCGCTGATGGCACCCACGACCGCGATTGTCCAGGTCCTCAAGGCCGGTGCCGTGGCGAGTGCCGGCATCGCCCTGGCTCTCGTCGCCGGCTGCGGCTCGTCCGACTCCGGGCGTGAGGGGAATCAGGTCCACCAGCAGGTGGTGGTTTCCAAGCCCCCGCCGGCGGCCAAGCAGCGCCAGCTCAAGGACACCCCGTTCGAGCGCTCGTGGGACCTCCAGCTGCCGGGCAGCATCCGCTCGAGCTGGATCAGCCAGAACATCCCCGACCTGATCTTCTTCGAGATGCGCGACAAGCATGAGGTCTTCGCGGTCGACGCGTTCAGCGGCAATACGCGCTGGGTCAGCCCGCCCTTCCCCAAGATCCTGCGCCTCGCCCCCGCGGTCAGCCGCAACAAGGTGCGCGACGCCAAGGGCAGCACCGAGGGCGCCGCCGACGACCGCCTGTGGGTGATCTCCGACGACACCCTCTATTCGCTCGATGCGATCTATGGCCAGATCGTGTGGCGCTTCCAGCTGCCCTTCTCGCCCTCCACCGGCCCGCTGCCGCTGGGTCCCGACGCCAACCAGCGCGTCTTCATGGGCGACTGGAACGGGCGCATGGAGGTGGCCACCCTCGAGCCCGCCAAGCGCTGGCCCTACATCCTCTGGCAAATGAACCTGCGCAATCCGCTCACCGCCGGGCTGGCCGAAGCCGACGGCCTGGTCTATGCCGCCGACCACAGCGGCACGGTGCACTGTTTCAAATACGATCGCGAGCAGATCTGGCAATACAACACCGGCAGCGTGATCTACGGCACGCCCCTGGCGCGCGGACGCGTGCTGTTCGTCGGCAACGACGACAATGTGCTCTATGCGCTCAACCGCCTGACCGGCGAGCGCCTCGGCGCGCTCTACCTCAACGGCCCGATCCAGCGCGCACCCTTCGCCTTCAGGGCCGAGCCGGCGCGCGTCTACACCTGGCTCGACGACCACAACCCGGCCATCGGCGGGCTCTACGCGATCAAGACCCAGAACGACAACATCCCCTTCGCCGACACCGCCAAGCACCCGCTCGAGGTCGAGCGCATGGCCATCGACTGGTTCGCCCCCGGCATCGACCACATCGTCGCCTCGACCCCCGACTACCTCTTCGGCACCTCGGGCGGCAGCTCGCTGGTCTACGCCGTCAACCGCACCACCGGCAAGTCCGATTGGAGCTGGGACGTCAACGAGCAGCACCGCCTCTACCGCGATGAGCAGGGTCGTGTCGATCCGCGCAATGTCGCCTTCATCGCCGAGTACCAGGATCCCAGCGACCTCAACCGCTCGATCTACACTGCCGACGACTCCGGCCACGTCATCGCCTACCGCGTCTACGGCGACAAGCCGGGCGACCCGCTGAGCGGCGACCGCGTGCGCACCAAGTTCGCCAAGCCGGCGGCGGCGCCGGTCGATGCCGAAGCCAAGCCGGCGGCAGCCGACAAGCCAGCCGCCGCCACGCCAGCGAAGTAGGCTGGGCGCGCCGGGCGCCCGCTCCGGCGGGCGCGCGCGGCCTGCGACCGAGTCCGAGTCTAGAGGGTGTGGACCTTGATGGTGTTGGTGCCGTTGTTCGACACCCCGCTGATCACCACCACGGTGTCGCCGTCATTGAAGATGCCGTGGCGGATGCTCTCCTCGGAGGCGCGCTCGAGCAGGTCCTGGAGGTTGTCGAGGTAGGGCATGATCAGCGGCACGATGCCCCAGAACAGGCTCATGCGCCGCCAGGTGCGTTCATCGTAGCACAGCGCCACCATCGGGATGTTGCCGCGGCGCTTGGACAGCAGCAACGGCTTCTCGGTGCCGTGCGAGAGGATCATGATGCCGTTGGCGGCGATCTCGCGCGAGAGGTAGTCGGCGGCGCCGCTGATCGCCATGGCAAAGTGGTTGAAGGTGGTGGCGTCGCGGTCGAGCTCCATGCGCGCCATGTAGGGGCTCTTCTCCGCCTCGGCGGCGATGCGCCCCATCTCCGCCACCGCCTCGACCGGGTACTTGCCCGAGGCGGTCTCGCCCGAGAGCATCACCGCGTCGCTGCCATCGAAGATGGCGTTGGCGACGTCGGATGACTCGGCGCGCGTGGGGATGGGGTTCTCGATCATCGATTCGAGCATTTGCGTGGCGGTGATGACGATCTTGCCCAGGCGGTTGGCGCTGGTGATGAGGTCCTTCTGCACCACCGGCAGGCGCTGGGTGGAGATCTCGATGCCGAGGTCGCCGCGCGCGACCATGATGCCGTCGGACTCGGCGAGGATCTCCTTGATGCCCTCGACCGCCTCGCCCTTCTCGATCTTGGCGATGATCGGGATGTCGCGCCCGGATTCGGCGATGCGGTGGCGCAGATTGCGCACGTCGCGCGCGGAGCGCACGAAGCTCATGGCGATGTAGTCGACGTCGTTGGCGATCGCCCACGCCAGGTCGGCCTTGTCCTTCTCGCTCACCGAGGGGGTGGAGACCTTGACCCCGGGCAGGTTGATGCCCTTGTTGCTCTTGAGCAGGCCGCCCACCTGCACGGTGCCGTGGATGTCGTCGCCGCTGACGCTGTCGACGCGCACGCGCATGCGCCCATCGTCGACCAGCAGCATGTTGCCGGTGTCGACGTCCTTGGCCAAGCCAGCGTAGGTGCAGCCGACGCGCTCGGCGGTGCCTTCTGGGCACTCGCCGACGGTGATCACCACCTTGGCGCCCGCCTTCCATTCCACCGGCACATTGTCCTTCAGCCGCCCGGTGCGGATCTTGGGCCCCTGGAGGTCGGCCAGCACCGCCACCGGGCGCTCGAGCTCCTGGCTGATCTTGCGCACCAGCTGCAGGCGGCGGAGATGGTCGGAGTGGTCACCGTGGCTCATGTTCAGGCGGGCGACGTTCATGCCGGCGTGGAACATCGCGCGCAGCACCTCCTCGCTGGTCGAGGACGGGCCGATGGTGGCGACGATCTTGGTGCGTTTGCGCGCACGCTTGGTGATGGCGCCAGAGTGCGGGGCATCGGCGACGAAGACGCGGGTGTCGGTAGTCATGGCCGGATCCTAGGATCGCTGGCGGGAATGCCAGCGCACGCGCCTGCGACCCGTTCAATGCTGCGACTGCTTGCCAGGTCAACACTTGCGCGCCACGAGTCTGGACTTCCTGGGAGCGCGCCGATCATGGCCGCTGGAGCAGCCGTGTCCTATCTCGCCGCCGCCCGCGCGCTTTCCGCCGCCAGCTCGATTCTCATCACCACCCACCTCAACCCGGATGGCGACGGCATCGGCTCCGGCCTCGCCCTGCTCCATGCCCTCGGGCGGCTGGGCAAGCACGTGCGCTTCGTCTGCCCGGGTCCGGTGTCGCGCATCTACGCCTTCCTGCCCGGCTTCGCCACCATCACCGCAGTGGGCGACGCCGCCGCCGCCGCGCGCGAGGAGGCGGTCGAGGTGCTGATCAGCTGCGATGCCGGCGACCGCCAGCGCCTCGGCCACACCGCTTCCATCGCCCACCGCACCCTGATCAACCTCGACCACCACATCACCAACTCGCGCTTCGGCGCCATCAACCTGGTCGACGTCGGCGCCGAGAGCTCGGGGGTGGTGGTGGAGCGCCTGCTGCGCCGGCTCAAGGTCGCGCTCGACCGCACCCTCGCCGAGTGCCTCTACACCACCATCGTTTTCGACACCGGCCGCTTCATGCACAGCAACACCACTGCGCACACCTTCCGCTGGACCGCCAAGCTGCTCGCCACCGGCATCGACGCGGCGATGATCAACCGCTCCCTGACCTACACCCGCACCGTGCACGATCTGAACATCCAGCGCCTCGGCATCGAGCACCTCCTGGTCGACCAGGAGGAGCCGCGCCTGGCCGGCATCAGCCTGAGCGCCGCCGATATCGCGGCGGTGGGCGAGCCGGAAGACTGGGGCGAGCTGGTCGAGCTGCCGCGCAGCCTGGCCGGCAACCAAGTCGCCTACCTCATGCGCGAGGCCAAGGACCGCTGCAGCGTGCGCGTCAGCATGCGCTCCAATCCGCCCTTCGAGGTCGGCGGGGTGGCGCAGGCGCTGGGCGGCGGCGGCCACCTCCAGGCTGCCGGCTGCACCGTCAGCGGCGACCTCGCGGCGGCGCGCGT
>JAYVMM010000569.1:0-2350 GCA_043758975.1 Planctomycetota bacterium
CCAAGGAGCGCACCCAGCTGATCGCCGCCCTGCAGCGCCTGAAGGACGACCAGACCGCGCGCGGCGACCTCCAGGGCGCGCTCGCGATCAAGGCCAAGATCGAGGCCCTCGCCAGCGGTCGCGATCCCGGCACCGATCTGCCCACCGGCGACCTCGAGGGCGCGCTCGAGCTGCCGCGCAACCGCGTCAACAAGGACCTCGCCGAGAAGCTCAGCACAGCGCTCGAGCAGATCCCCGAGGCCGACTGGGACCAGCTCGGCGGGGTGCCGCTCGCGGTCGACGCCCACGCCATCACCGGCACACTCGATACCGGCATCGTGCTGCGCCCCGGAGTTACCCTGCTGGTGGTGCCCAACGCCAACGACAAGTGGCGCTGCGGCACCTCGCCCACCGACAATACGCCGATGAACTACCTCGGCGATGTGGCCAAGGACCCGCACGGGCCGATCCGCTGGGGCTGCCTGTTCGTCCAGGTCGGCGACAAGGTCATGCCGCCGGGGCTGATCACCGGCAGCGGTCGCATCTACCTCAAGTGCAACGACGGCAGCACCGCCGACAATGCCGGCGTCATCCGCCTCAAGCTGCTGCGCGTGCTGCCATGATGGCGCATGGCCGCTCGACCGGCGGCGGTGAGCCACCGCGTTGCACGAGCGGGGAAATCCCTGGAACAACCGCCGCTCCAGCGCACATTCCTAATCGCCGCCGCCTGGCGCACCTGCGCCCCCGCCCCCGCCCCTAGGAGTCACCATGAACGCCCTGCCTGCCCTCGCTGCCGCCCTGCTCCTCTCCGCCGGCGCCCACGCCAACCGCCTGAGCGCCGCCGCCGACGAGATGCCCAACTCGGTGCTCGCCGCGACCATGACCAGCATCGACGGCAAGCCCTACGCGTTCGCCCAGCTCAAGGGCCAGGTCATCATGCTGGTCAATGTCGCCTCCAAGTGCGGCAACACCCCGCAGTACGCCGCGCTCGAGGCGATGTACGAGAAGTACAAGGGCAACGGCCTGGTCATCGTCGGCGTGCCGGCCAACAATTTCGGCAGCCAGGAGCCGGGCACCAACGACGAGATCAAGCAGTTCTGCACCGGGAACTACAAGGTCACCTTCCCCATGCTGGCCAAGGTCAGCGTCAAGGGCGACGACATTTGCCCGCTCTACAAGTATCTCACCACCAAGAGCCCCAAGTCGGGCGAGGTCACGTGGAACTTCGCCAAGTTCCTGGTCGGGCGCAACGGCGAGGTGGTCGACCGCTTCGACCCCAAGGCCAAGCCGGACGATCCCAAGGTGGTGGCCTCGGTCGAGAAGGCGCTCGCCGCCAAGTAGCCGTTCGCCGACGTCGCCGAGCGGGGACCTACCAGGACCAGGACCAGGACCCGGTGCCGCATGGCGCCGGGTCTCGGCGTTCGTGGAGGAGATCGCACGCGCGATTGAAGCCTCGCGACAGCAGTCAAGGCCTCACGACTATTGCGGAAATTCGCATCACATACGACCTGCAAGCCAGTCCTTGAGCGGAGCCGGGGATAAATCGAGGGGGAAACGCGGAGTCCCGTCGAAGAAGCCTCATGAGAAAGGCTGATTTCCTTTTACTTTTATCCGCATTCTGATTTCCTGCACTATCCCCGCGAAATCTTCAGTCGCCGATAAAACTGCATTTGCGTGTGCGCCAATGGCCCCATCAGCTGGCTTAAGCATAAAAATCGGTTTGCGCGCCTCAAGTGCTAGCGGCATTAAACTTCTGTAGTCTTTCAGTTTACCGATGCAATTTTCATCGCTGTCTGGACTAATGCCCATTGGCTCATTCATGCTTAACACAGAATGCGCATATTGTTGGGGAATGCGATTCACCCATCGCTCATATGCCTTCACGGGTCTATCAAGTCGAATTGCGTATCGCATTAAAATGTATCCTAGAGGTGCGATCTTCCCGAGCGGCAGATCCAAGTCTAGCTTTTCTGAAGGATTTCTCGCAAGGCGATCGCTCCAGGCCTGGCGCCAATGGCGCAGCGCTGGACCGAGATTCTTCAAGCCCTGGAGAGAATACAGGTCCGGACTCAATGGAATAACAAAATAATCCGAGGCAATGAGGGCCGACCTATTTATAGCTCCCAGATTCGGTCCGAGATCAATTATTATATAGTCCGCATTCTTGTCCTTTGCTGCCTTTTGTAGAACTCGCCAGAAAGCAGAAGTGACACGGAATGATCGCTCATCTCCTTCAAGACATTTTGGCCACGTTTCCGATAGGGAATCCTCAAATGAGGAGAGTGCCATATCTCCTATAATAAGATCAAGATTGTCATTTATGGGCCAGAGATATGGCCGACCAATATCTCCAACTCCCCGTATTAGCGGC
>JAYVMM010000570.1:0-3235 GCA_043758975.1 Planctomycetota bacterium
CACCTGCTCGCGATGCCATTGCGGCAGGTACTGCTTGACCCCGCGCCTGATCGCCGGCATGGCGAGGATGAGGAAGAAGGCGTAGATCGGCACCAGCAGCAGGTCGAGGCCGACCGCGAGCAGCGCATCGAAGCTTGCCAGGCCGGTGGTGGCCCAGCCGCCGATGCGCGCGGGCAGCGAATCGACCGCGCCCTTGACCGCGGTCTCGACCGCCTTCACCACCGGCGCCAGCCACTGGCTGCCCGAATCCTCCCCGCGCAGCTCGGTGAGGAGCTCCTTGGCCGCCACTCCGCCCGCCTTCTCCTCCGCGCTCAGGCGCTCGGCGAAGGCGTTGGCGGCGGCGCGCTGGGCATCGGCTGCCGGGGTGACGAGCGCCGCACGCACCTGCTTGAGCCGGGCAGCCAGCGCCGGGTTGCCCTCGAGCGGGGCGCCGGCGCCGGCCTGCGGCTGGGCGATGCCGCCGTGGCGCGCCAGGCGCAGGGCGGCGAGCAGCTCCGACTGCTTGAGCGAGTAGGCCTGGCCGGCGACGCTGAGATTGCGGATCCAGCGTTCGCGCACCTCCGGCGGCAGCTTGCCATAAGCATCGTCGACCACCGTGCGCGGCGCGCCCGGCCACAGCGAATTCCACGACAGCGGCGCATCCGCCGGCGGCTCCCGGCGCAGCGCCTCGGGCCACTCCCCGGGCGGCCTGCCGGCGTGGGCCGAGGCCAGCGCGTCATCGATCACACTGCGCTCGCCCGCGGTCTCGGTCTGGAGCAGGTCAAGGAACGACAGTGCGCTCTGGTCGAGGTCGAGCTTGGCGAACTTGCGCAGCCGGCCCTGGCGCTCTTCGATCCACGACAATGCGGACGCCAGCATGCCCTGCGCGTCGTAGCGCCCGTTGCCGTTGGCGTCGTCGTAGGGTTCACCCGGATCCCAGCGCCCGTTGCCGTTGAGGTCGATGAACTTCTCGCCCTCGAACAGGCGGGTGGCGAGGGTGGTGACCTGGCGCAGCACGGTCGGCACCAGCAGGCTGACGCCGAGCACCACGGTGATGCAGAAGAGCGCAAACAGCACCCCGGCGGTGAAGGTGCGGTTGAGCCCCCGGCGGTGCAGGGAGTCGACGATCGGGGTGAGCACATAGGCGATGATGAAGCCGATCGCCACCGGCAGCAGCACATCGCGCAGCGCGCTCACCACCGGCAGGGTGATCGAGGCGGTCTCGCGCAGGGCGAGGGTGGACATCGCCACCGTGGTGGCGATGAGCAGTACCCTCACCCAGGGGTGGCGGAGGAACTCATGCATTGGCACCCCCGGCACGCGCTGGACCGGCGCCATCGCCGACCAGCTCAAGGCGCCGGCACGCGCGCACCGCCAGTTCGGGGCCGAAGGAGGGGCCGCCGGAGAAGTCCTCCAGGCGGTCGCTCGGCTGCTTGGAGAAGACCCCGTGCTCGATGAAGAGGAAGGTGATGCTGCCGACGTCTTCGCTGCGCCGCACACCCCATGAGCGCAGCACCAGCTCGGCGAGCATGCCGAAGCGCTCGACCGCCAGCTCGAGCACCCCCTCGACCAGCTGGGTCGCGGTGAGATGGCGCTCGACGCAGCCGGGGGTGTCCTTGCCGTAGAGCTTGGCGGCATGGCGCAGCCCCTCGCCGACGAAGCCGAAGGCCTGGGCATCGTAGCGACCGTCGAGGCGCGCCAACTCTTGGAGGTCGGGATTCCCGGACATGGTCGGCATTCTCGCCTGCGGAGCCCCCGCGCAAGCCAGCGCGCGCTAGGAGGGGCCCTTGGTCCAGATCTCGAGCGCGCGGATGCGCGTGCCCTTGGGCAGCTCGAGTTCGACCGCCGCCGGGGCGCCGTCGCGCAGGCCATGGTTGCCGGGGAAGCGGAATTCCTTGATCCCGCCCGGCTGCGCCCACCACGAGCGGATGTCGTTGGCGCGCACCTCGAGGTAGAGGTCGAGGTCGTAGCCTGCCCGCGCGGGCGGGAGGTCCTCGCCGTGCAGCTCCACCGCCGGCTTCTCGTCCTCGGTGGTGACCAGCTGCAGGCGGTTGTGGCTGATGCCCCAGGAGGTCAGGTGGCGGACGTCGACCTGCTCGCGCACCTGGACATGGAAGCCCTCGCTGGACATCAGCTTGAGCACGACATAGACGTCGCCGGTGCCATAGGGCATCAGGCGCAGGGTCATCGGCTCGCGCACCAGCAGGCCCTCGATGCCGTCGAGGTTCCACTGCGGGCTCTGGCTGCGCGCCGCCAGCTGGAGCTGCTCCATCGCCTCGATCGCCTCGTTCGCCGGCAGCGCTCGCGTGCCGGACGCGCCGGCGAAATGCGCCTTGAGCCAGCGGCTGCCATTGAGGCGCACCAGCAGCTCCTGGTTGCGCACCCACTCGTCGGGGTAGCGGTCCTTGTAGAAGCGCCAATCGCCTTCGAATTTCTCGAGGGCGGTCATCTCGGCCTTGGTCGGCTGGCACTGCTTGAGGCCTTCGATCTTGGTCACCACCTCCTCGAGCTTGCCCAGCTGGACATCGAGCGTGCGCTTCTGGTCATCGAACGCCACCCGCGCCCACAGCACCAGCGCGAGCACGGCGGCGCAGGCGAGCAGGCTCGCCACCCCCCAGATCAGCTTGGGCCGGCGGCGCAGCTGGAAGCGCACCCAGCTCTTCAGCCGCACCCGCCCGATGAAGGGGATGCGCTCGCCGCGCGAGAAGCGGTCGAGGTCGGTGATGAACTCGCTCATCGCCTGGTAGCGGTCCTCCATGCGGTGGGCCATGGCTTTGAGCGCGATGCGCTCGAGGAAGGCCGGGAACTCGAGGCGGTACTCGCGTGGCCAGCGCGGCTCGTAGCGCTCGCTGCGGATCGCCGCCAGGCAGGTCTCGCGGTCGATCTTGTCCGAATAGGGCAGGCAGCCCTTGGTCGACATCTCGTAGAGCACCACCCCGAGGGAATAGATGTCGCTGCGCGCATCGACGCGCTTGGCGTCGGTGGCCTGCTCGGGCGACATGTAGTCGAGGGTGCCGATGATCTGCCCGGTGCGGGTGAGGCCGTCGGTCTGGTCGATCTCCTTGGCGATGCCGAAATCGGTGAGCAGCGGGTGCTCGATCGAGCCGAGGATGTTCTCGGGCTTGAGGTCGCGGTGGATGATGCCGTGGCGGTGGGCATGGTCGAGCGCGGTGGCGATGCAGCGCACCACGTGCACCGACTCGGCGATGGTGAGCTTGCAGTGGTCGTAGGTGCGGTTGGCCAGGTCCATGACCAT
>JAYVMM010000571.1:0-6798 GCA_043758975.1 Planctomycetota bacterium
CCTACGACACCCTGTGGCGCTTCGTCCTGTCGAGCGCGCAGTCCGGCCCCTGGATGTTCCTGGCCGAGGCGACCAACCACGAGAACCGCAGCCGCGACAAGCAGCGCAGCAAGGTGGTCGACTTCCAGGCCTGGCTGCACCAGCACCACCCCGACCGCCTCATCCCGCCGGCGCCGCGCCGCACCCCGGCCGAGGCGCGCGCCTGGGTGCGCGCGCGCTATCCGGCCATCGACCTCGACGGCATCCTGCACCTGCAGGAAGCGCGCTTCGCCCATGCCAAGCTGCGCACGCGCGTGCTCGGCATTGGCGCGGCGGAGGACGTGCTCGGCGCCGGACAACCACCCGAGCTCCTCGGCGAGGTGGTGCGCGACATGCAGCCGCTGCTGCCGGCCAAGGCCTCGCGCGACGCCGCGCTCGGCGAACCCGCCGGCTGGAACGCGCTGATCGCCCAGGCGCGTCAGGCCGCGGCGACGGTGGCCGCCCGCCGTGGCCTGGACGTCCGACCGCCGCCGCCGCTTCCTGCCTTCGTGCCCAGGCCATGAGGGGAGTCAGTCCTACAGCATAGTCTAAATCGATGTCCAAAACCAGTGCTTCAGCGGCAAAACTGCCTCGTTGTGAGATGACACACCATCAGCCGCCCACCGCACCACCGGTTGCAGGGGTGCGCCCTACTGGTGAATTCATGCCGCGACAGGGGCGCGCTAGGTCCATGCATCAAGCCTGGGAGACAGTCGCGGGCGCGGCCCGCGCGCTCGCGCTCGCGGTCCTGCTCGGTGCCCCCAGCGGCTGGAGCGGGGAGGCGCCAGTCGGTGCGGCGGCAGCGCCGCCCGCGGGCGAACCCGCGACCGTCGAACTCGCTCCGGGCAGCGGCATCATTGGCCAGACGTTGCCCGCCGGCGCCGAGCAGATCCCCGGTCAGGCGCCGGGCGGCGGCGCGGTGCGGCGCAGCGAGACGGTCAGCGGCAACCAGGTGCTCGAGCTCAAGCTCCCGCCCGCGATCCTGGCGCGCCGGGCCGCGCTCGACGATGGCGATGCCAGCGGCTCGCGCCTGCTCGGCGAAGGCCGCCTGCGCGCCGCGCGCCTGCTGATCATGATCCACGGCGGTGATGCCGGCCTGGGCGGACGCGAGGTGCGCCTGGTAGCGGTGACCGCCAAGCAGCAGAAGGATGTCGCCAAGCAGCGCCTCGGCCCCGGCTGGGTGGCGTGGCCGCTCGATGCGCCCGCGGTGGTCGAGGACGCCCAGGTGCTGAAGCTGCTGATCAAGACCGGGGGCGAGCGTCCGTTCTTCGTCGCCGCCGGCGGCGCCAACCGCAATGCCCAGCCCCTGGCGCGAGAGCTGACGGTGGCGGCCAACCCGCTGCTGCCCCTGGGCTACGACGGGCCGCGCGGGCTGCGCGAGCTGATGCTCGCCTCGACCACGGTGCGCGACGCCGAGCCGGCGGTGGAAGGCATCGAACTGCTTTTCCCGGGCACACCCGCGAGCGACGCCGCCAACGCGCAGGCGGTGCTGACGGCCCTGGTCACCGGCTGGGGCGGCAAGGGCGGCGGCACCCTGCGCTGGTATGCCGACCAGGCCACCCTGTCGACGCCGTTCAACGAGCAGGTCAACCGCAAGCCGCCGATCGTCGCGCTCTACCTGCGCAGCGACCAGCCGCCGCACATCTTCGACAACACTATCAGCAGCAATCTGGTCAGCGCGTCCAAGAACGGCTCGCTCGGGGTGCTCATCATCGATGCCGGACGCGCCGCGAGCAAACAGCGCGGCGAGTGGGAGACCTGGCTGGCCAAGCTGCGCAGCGATGCCCCCGGACTAGCGGTGCTCGACCTGATGGCGGCGGTCGATTGGCTGGCGCTGCCCAACCAGCCGGCGGTGACCACCTGCAACGAAGCCCAGCGCGACGCCGTGTTGGCCTGCGGCATGCGCGACCTGCGCGCGCGCCTGGTACCGGCGCGGAAAGAGGCGGAGCAGACCATCAAGGATCAGCAGTCGAAGAGCCGTCGGCGCTCGCTCGTCGGGCAATAGCCAGCAGCGACACAGACGCCGCCGACGAGCTCCCGCGGTGATGCAGACGCCCGCCCAGCGGGCCGGGCTTGACCGTGGCCGGGCAGGAGGACGCGAGCGAGGATGGGCGCCGAACTCGGAGGTCGGTCATGCGGCGCTGCGCGTTTCTCAACCCGTGCGCCCTCGGCGCCCAGCTTGTTCTGCTCTTCCTCCTCGGTCTGTTCGGCCCGGCGGCGACCGCCGCCGAGAAGCTCACACCCGACAGCGTCTACGGCCTGTGGCAGGTGGACGCCAAGGTGCTGACCAAGGACCAGCAGGAGGCCGCCGCCGCCGCGGCCAAGGTCGAGAACTTCGGCGTCACCCTCACCCTGCGCACCGCGCGCGTGATCTTCGCCGCCGACACCGTGGTCACCGGCATGTGGCGCCTGGACGACGCCACCCCCACCAGCGCTATCCTGGTCATCCAGCCCAAGGGCGCTGACGAGCAGCGCTTCCACCTCACCCTGCAGAAGGGCCACCTCACCCTCGACGAGTGTCCGGGCAAGCTGCCGCTCAGGAACGCGCGCTGAGCTGATGAGCGTGCCACCGGCGCGGCAGTCGCCGTCGGCGCATCACTTCCCCGACGGCGGATGCCCGCTGCAGCTCAGTCCCCACAGCCGTTCGAGCGGCGCGTCGATGGCGATGCCGGCCTTGGCCGCACCGTAGCCCCAGGCGTAGGTGCGCAGCTGCAGGCGGTTCCAGCCCGGGGTGAAGGTCGCCGGCACGTTGGCGGTCAGCCAGGCACCGTGCAATTCCTGCTTCGCCTCGCCGTCGAACAGCTTGGCGCCATCCAGGCTCAGGCGCACGCGCGCCTGCGGCATGCTGTGCACGATCAGCGTCACCGGGGTCTCGCGCTCGGCGCGCACCCAGGCGCAGCCGTACCACGCCTCTGCCCCGCCGGCACCGAGGTGGACGCGGGCGTCGAGCGGCGCGATTGCGGTCGCACGCCAGCGCACCTCACGTTCGGCGCGCCACCAGCCGGCGATCAGTTCGCCGCTGTACACCGCCTCGGGGGCGAAGGCGGCATCGGGCGGGTAGACCGCCCGCTCATAGAAGGCGCGCACCGCATCCTTCAGGGCGCCCTGCGGATCAGCGTCGAAGGCTGCCGCACCCGGGCCGCCGAACGGGCCGCAAACCAGCCAATTGCGCAGCACCAGCCCGGCGCCGGGCGCGGGCACGCTGAACTCCGCCGGCGACCAGGCACCGGGATAGAGGCGGGCTTCGGTCGGTTCATCGAAGGTCTCGCGGCTGGCCGAGCCGTCTGCGTTCGACCACCAGACCTTGGCATGGCCGCCGAAGGTGACCTCGAAATCGACGGTGGTGCGCAGCGCCGGCGACAGCGCGGCGAGGCCGGGGAGGGCAGTGGCCGGGATGGTGGCGGCGACCACGTAGCCCTTGCCGTCGGCGTCGGGCCGCCCGCCGAGGTGGGCGCCGGCGAGTTCGCCGACATGGGCGAACTCGGCGCTGCCCACCGGAGTGCGGTAGGATTGAGGGTGGGCGCCGGGCCCCGGCCAGGCCGGAAAGAAGCCGATCGCCGCCGGACGCACCGTGCCGCCATCGTCGAACAGGCCGAACACCACGCGCATGTCGCCGGGGCGCCCGCCGGGCCCGCCGCGGGCGCCGGCGGGCGAGGCCGCAGGATCACCTTGGAGGTAGATGCTCACCGCGTTGCTGGCGCGGTCGTGGGCGAACACGCGTTCGCTCGGACTGAGCGCGCGCGCGGTGAAGGAACCACCGGTTCGCACGTGGAAACGCAGGTGGATGTGCCCGGGGTCCCACAGGCAGCGCACCTCCGCCGTGCGCTCGGGATCGGCGGCAAAGGCGATCGGATCGCACTGCTCCCAGCCGTCGAGCGAACCGTCGAGCGCCACTGCGCCGAAGGCCGGGGCGAAGCGCGCCAGGCGGGCGGCGCCGGCACCGCCGCGCACCGCCAAGGCGACCTCGGGCGGGCGGGCGATCTGTGCCACTCCGATATCGACCCCCTCCTGAAGTTGGGCGAGTTCGTGCCGCGGACTCTCATGCAGCGACCAGCCGAGGCAGCGGAACACGAGCGGGGTATCCTTGCCGACGCCGACGTAGATGGCGCCGTCCTTGGGATCGGCATAGACCATGCCGGAGAAGAACTCGCCCGGCAGATCGTAGAGGCCCGTACGGCTGCCGCCGGGCGGAAACAGGGTATCGACGTAGAGCCCATCCTGTCCGTAGAGCACGACCCCGCAGCGCGACTGGTCGATCACCGGCAGGATGCCATTGAGCGGCGCGCGGATGTGCATGCCGCCGACGGTCTCGCCGGGCTGGGGCTGGCCTTCGATCGCGGCACGTCCGACCCGCCATTTCATCCGCATGCCGCCCTTGCCATCGGGCACATAGCAGCAGACCTTCTCTTGCGCGCCGGCATTGGCGCTGAAATTCGGCCCACCGCGGGCGGAGATCCAGTAGCCTTTCTCGGGCGTGCCGTCGAGCTGGGACCAGTCGCTGCTGTAGTTGTCGACCAGCTCATTGCCGCCATGGACAGCGGTAGCGGTGCCGGCGGCGCGCGCGCTGAATACCGGATCGGTGAAGATGCGCTGCCAGGGGCCGAACAGCGGAATGCCCTGCGGGTCGAGCCCGGTCACCGGCAGGCGCCAGCAATCGCGCCCGCCCTGGTTGACCGCCAGCAGCGCGAGGTCCTCCCCCACCTGCTCGCCATGATAGCGCAGAATGTTGCCCGGTAGCGCGAGCGGGCTGCCGGCGTATTCCGCCTCCTGCACCTCGCCATCGCCATTGCCGTCGCTCCAGAGGAAGTGCTGGGCCGGCCCCTTCTCGGCACGCACTCCGACGATGCCCGCGCACAGCTTCCAGCGCTCGCCGTCGAGGCGGTAGATGGCGTACTGCCCGCGCGGCGAGCAGACCAGGAAGGGTTTGCCATAGGCGCGCACCATGCGCACGTGGTCGAAGCCGGGGAGCTGGGGATCGACGCCGACACCCGGCCACACCGCATCGAGGGTGAAGCGGCCGCTGGCATAGTCGATGCGGTAGCGGCTGAGCCAGCCGCCCTGCCCTCCGACGTAGGCCTGGCTGGGATCGGCCGGATCCACTGTCCAGCCGTCGTTGGCCTTGGTCTGCAGGCTGGGGAACTCGCGCAGCAGCTCGCCGTCCACGCTCCATTCGCTCACCCGCATCGGGCCATCGTACTCCACCACCAGCAGGCGATCGTGGCCTGCGGGATCGCTCCAGCTGGCCAGCTTCACCGGGCGCATGAAGGTCTCGCGGTCGTAGGTGCCGGGCCGCTGCTGATTGAGGTGGCCGTAGCTGCGCAGCCGCTTGCCATCCGGTGAGTACTGGTGCACGCGGTTGGCCGCCGGTTCGCTGACGTAGATGCGCCCCGCGCCGTCGACCGCCAGGCCGCCCGGCTCGAGCGCGCCAAGACCGAGCACCTGCTTCCAGGTCCCGTCGGGCAGGCCGGCCTTGAGCGCCACGGCGCTCACCGCCCAGCCGCCCGCCACTGCGTGCAGGCCGTAGAGCTTGCCACCGCGCGCAGCCAGGCCGCGTGGACGCGCGAGCGGCAGGGTGGCGAGGATCTTGCCCCCCTCGCCGGCATGCGCGGTGACCACATCGACCGCTTCCGGACCCTCCTCATAGGACCACCCCTCGCGCTTGATCAGCTTCCCGCGCTGGGCGATGAACACCGTGGTGGTGCCGCCTTCGCGCCAAGCGGCCATGGCGGTGACCGCACCCTCGGGGGCGAAACCGTTCTTGCGCATCGCGCGCGGGCTGGCGCCGAAATTTGTGGCGTCGGCGCGGTAGACGTGGTTGCCGCCATCAGTGGAGTGGCTCCACACCGACTCGCCGTCAGTGCAGGTGCTGCAGCCGCCGCCGGCGCCGCCGGAGGTGAAGGCACGCAGGAACTGCGAAGCGGTCGGCTTGCGCAGGTCGAGCATCGGGTTGGACAGGCCATTCTCGAGGTAGGAATAATAGAACACCGCGATGCCCTCGGGGCTCACGGCCACGTCGCCGAGGGGCGCGTTCACCGGATCGCCGTGGAACGGCTCGCCCAGTCGACCGGCATCCGCGGGTGCGGGCAGCCAGTCCGAGACCCCCCCGACGAAACGCGGTACCACTGAGTGGAACTGCCCATCGACGTCCCACTTCTGCGCCGGCATGCACATGCCCCTGACTGCATAGTGGCCGGCCGGCACCGGCATGAAGTTGTCGTCCAGCCCGTTCCAGGTCTCGCTGAAGCGCCCACCGTTCTCGGCGGTGACCGTGCGTACCACGCCGGCGGCGAACTGGCTGATCACCCAGTCGGGATCGGCCGCATCGACGATGGCGAGGGTCACCCGCCAAGTCCCCCCCGGCGCGCCGTCGTGCGGCAGGGTGTAGGCGACGCTCACGCCGGCGTTCGGGGTCTCCGCAGCGCCGGCACGCGCGCCGACGATGGCGCAGAGGCCGAGCAGGAGGGCGAGGGCGATGCGCATGATCGGCTCCTGGGGATGCCTGGGCAGGATGGTCATGGTCAGCTGGTCACGGCTCGGCTCGCTCACGGTCGGCAGCCGGGGCGCTGCCGGCGCTGTCGGCGCTGTCGGCCCCGTTCCCATCCGGACCGGCGAAGACCGGCTCCAGCCGGCTGTAGGTCGCGCGCTCGGGCGCCTGGCGCTGCCGCTCGAGGTCGGCGATGCCCTGGCGCAGCAGCTGCGTGAGGTCATAGCCCAGACGGGTGATCGGCAACGCGCTGGCGGTGGGCGACGGGAAGTTGGCGTGCGCAATGACCTCGACCT
>JAYVMM010000572.1:0-4485 GCA_043758975.1 Planctomycetota bacterium
CTCGAACCGGTGCACGAGAGCCACGACCATGGCGCGATGATCGCGGTGACGAGCGGCGACGGCTGGGGTTACGCCGCCACCGACGACCTCAGCAGCGCCGGATTGCGCACTGCTGGTGCGGTCGCGCAGCGCTGGGCCGCCGCCAGCCGCGGGCGCAGCGTGAGCGCGCCGGCGCTGCCGAGCAGCGCGCACGGGCGCTACGCCAGCGCGGTTACGCTGCCGTGGGCCGACGCCGACCTGGCCGACACCGTGGCGCGCCTGCAGGATTGGTGCCGGCGCCTGGGCGGTGATGCGCGCATCAGCGACCGCCAGGCCGCACTGTGGTGCAGCCTGCGCGGCACCCGCCTGGTCACCTCCACCGGCGGCGACATCAGCCAGCGCTTCTCGCTCGTCAGCCCCTACCTGGAGGTGACCGCCAGCCGCGGCGCCGAGAGCCAGACGCGCAGCTGTGGGCGCGATGGCGGGCGCCAGGGCGGCCTCGAGCAGCTCTCAGAGCCTGGGCTGGCGGCGGCGCCGGAACGGCTCGCCTTGGAGGTGATCAGCCTGCTCGAGGCCCCCGACTGCCCGAGCGGGACGCGCGACCTGGTGCTGCTGCCGGCGCAAATGGTGCTGCAGATCCACGAGAGCATCGGCCATCCGCTCGAGCTCGACCGCATCCTCGGCGACGAGCGCAATTACGCCGGCACCTCCTTCGTCACCCCATCGATGTTCGGCAGCTACCGTTACGGCTCGCCCCTGCTCAACGTCAGCAACGAGCCGGAGCGCGCCGGCGAGTTCGCCAGCTGCGCCTTCGACGATGAGGGTGCCCCCGCCACCCGCGAGATGCTGATCAAGGACGGCATCCTGCTGCGCGGCCTGGGCGGGACGCTGTCGCAGCGACGCTCCGGCCTGCCCGGCAGCGCCTCGACCCGCGCCTGTTCGTGGAACCGCGCGCCGATCGACCGCATGGCCAACCTCAACCTGCTCGCCGGCGATGCCAGCCTGGAGCAGCTGGTCGGCGGGGTGGAGCGCGGCATCCTGATGGACACCAACCGCAGCTGGTCGATCGACGATGCGCGCAACAAGTTCCAGTTCGGCTGCGAGTACGCGCGCCTGATCACTGACGGGCGGGTGGGCAAAGTGGTGAAGAACGCCAACTACCGTGGCATCTCGGCCTCCTTCTGGCGCAGCCTGAGCGGGGTCGGCACCGCGCTCGAGCTCTGCGGCACGCCCAACTGCGGCAAGGGCGAGCCCAATCAGGTCATCCATGTCGGCCACGCCTCGCCGCCCTGCCGCTTCACCGCCATCGACGTCTTCGGGGGTGGCTGATGGGCCTGGAGCGCGCCGCCTGGGAGGAGCTCGCCGCGCGCGCGCAGGGCCTGCTGCGCCCCGGCGAGCACGTCCTGCTCGCCTACGCCGGCGAAGACTCGGACTTCGTGCGCTTCAACCATGCGCGCATCCGCCAGGCCGGGCAGGTCTCCCAGGGCCTGCTCACCATCGAACTCATCCGCTCGCACCGGCATGCCAGCGTCAGCTGCCGGCTCGGTGCTGACCGTGGCAGCGACGGCGACAGCGCGGATCTCGGCGCCTTGATCGCGGGACTGCGTGCACAGCTGACGGCGCTGGCGGAAGACCCGCACCTGCTCTACAGCGAATCCGCCGCCGGCAGCGTGCGCGAGGAGCCCGCCCCGCCTCCCGCCAGCGCCGCCGCACTCGAGGTGCTGCTGGCGGACGGCGACCTCGACCTGGTCGGGCTGTGGGCCTCAGGATCGATCCAGCGCGGCTTCGCCAGCTCCTTCGGCCAGCGCAGCTGGCACCGCGTGCACACCTTCAACGCCAGCTGGAGCTGCCATCCCGCCGCCGACCGCTCGGCCTCCGGCGCCTACGCCGGCACCGCCTTCGCCGCCGCCGAGCTGGCGCGCCGGGTGGCGGCGACGCGCACGGAATGCGCCGGCCTCGCCCGCCCCGCCGCCGCCATCGCCCCCGGGCGCTACCGCACCTATTTCGCGCCGGCGGCGGTGCGCGAACTGCTCGCGCTGCTCGGCTGGGACGGCTTCTCGCTCAAGGCGCAGCGTGCGCGCACCTCGCCGCTGCTGCGCCTGGCGCAGGGCGACGCGCGGTTGCATGCGGGGATCACCCTGAGCGAGGATCGCGCCGGCGGCCTGGCGCCGTGCTTCACCGCCACCGGCTTCGCCACCCCGGCCCAGGTGCCGCTGATCACCGAGGGGGCGCTCGACCAGCCCCTGGTGGGGCCGCGCTCGGCGCGCGAATTCTCCCTCACCCCCAACGCCGAGGACGAATCCCCGCACAGCCTGGCGCTCGCCGCCGGCGAGCTGCCAAGCGCGCAGGCGCTCGCGCGCCTGGGCCGCGGGCTATGGCTCGGGCACCTCTGGTACTGCAACTTCTCCGACCCCAACGCCTGCCGCATCACCGGCCTGACCCGTTTCGCCTGCTGGTGGGTGGAGGACGGCGAGATCCGCGCGCCGCTGCCGGTGATGCGCTTCGACGACAGCATCTACGGCCTCTTCGGTGAGCGCCTGCTCGGCATCACCGCCGAGCGCGAGCAGCTGCAATCGGACAGCACCTACGGCGAACGCAGCCTCGACAGCATGCTGCTGCCGGGGCTCTTGGTGGAGGACCTCGCCCTCACGCTGTAAGGCCCGCTCCCGGTGCGGGACGCAGCACGGGCGTCGAGGCGGGTGAGCGCTTCAGTCCTGCCCGCCGCCGCAGCACTTCTTGTACTTCTTGCCGCTGCCGCAGGGACAGGGCTCGTTGCGCCCGATCTTGGCCCCCGGACGGGTGAAGGTCTGCACCTGTCCCGGAGTGGCGGCGAGGAAGGCCTCCTTGAGCGCGCCGAGGTAGCGCCCCAGCGACCGCCCGCTGCCCAGGCGCCCGCGGGTCTGGAGGTCCTCGAGGTAGGCGCGCGCCAGGCTCGGCACGAAGGGGCGCACCGCCTCGGCGAGCCCGAGGTGCGCCACCGCGCCGAGCAGGGCGGCCTTGAGGTCCTCCTCGGTGAGCTCAGCGGGCGCGCAGTCGCGTAATGCGCAGGCCGCCTGCAGCAGGGTCTCGAGCACGCTGTGCGCGACCTCGCGCACGTCTGCCGGGAACAGCCCGAGGCGGTCCGAGGCGGCGAAGTCGCCAGCCCAGTTGCCGAGGGTCTCATCGCGGTAGGGGTCGGGCACGGCGCGCTCCAGGCGCGATCCTCGCGCGCGTGCGCGCGCGCGCCAGGGCGCGGACGCGGGCCGGCTGTGGAAGGTTAAGCTGATGGCCGGAACCCGCTTAGGCGCCAGGTCGGCGAAGCGAGCGCGCAACGCCTGCGGGACCGGGGTTCTCAACGTAGAATTACGCCATGGCCCTTCTGCCAAAGCGCCCATGAGCAGCCCGGTCGCCGACGCCCTCAGTGCCGCCCGCAGCCAGCACGGCGAGTCACTCGCGCAGCTCTCGCATGCGCAGAAGGCGTTCACCGTCTTCCTGCGCCATTCGGGCTGCCCGTTCTGCCGCCAGACCCTCGCCGATCTCGCCGCCAGCCGTGCCGCCCTGGAGGCCGCCACCGGCGGCGAGTCGGTGCGCCTGGTGCTCGTCCACATGATGACCGAGGTGGAGGCAGCGCCCTTCATCGCCCGCTATGGCCTGGGCGACGTGCCGCGCATCAGCGACCCCGAACGCCAGCTCTATGCCGCACTCGAGCTGCGCCGGGCGCGCATCCTGCAGCTGTTCGGCTCACGCGTGTGGTGGCGCGGCTTCATGGCCGGCATCGTCGAGGGGCACGGCGTCGGGCGCCCGCGTGCACACGAGGACTGGAAGCAGCTGCCCGGGGTGTTCCTGATCAACCAGGGCGAGGTGACGTTCTCCTTCCGCCATGCGCGGGTCTCCGACCGTCCCGACTACCTCGCCCTCGCCGGCTGCTTCGACAGCGCCGCCGCGGATGCGCTCAGCCGCGAACGCGCGCCGATGAGCGCCCCCGCGCGCAGCCTGCCGCCACCTGCCTAGCGCGCTGGTGACGCTCATGGCCTTTGTTTCCAGAGATGCCCTACGGAATCCGCTTCTGCTTTATGGGTATGCGCAAATTGACGTGTACTGGCTTAGCGGGGGCGAGCGGCTCTTTTCGCGGTGATGTGCCCTTCAGGTTCGCCAATCCAGGTTGCCGCGGCCAGTTGCATTGCTGCATTGAATGAGATGTGAAGGGCTTTGGTGCGCCTTTGGATGGCGGTGCGGAGTGAGCGGGGAAGGCGCAGGGAGACAATGGCCGAAGCGGGCGCAGGATCCCCGGCTGCCGGGCGACCGGCAGGGCGGATCGGCCATTTGGGAATTGCGGCATGGGTTGGCTTTTCGGCGGCAAAGAAGTCATCGCCCAACTCCGGGGCGTCTCCGTTGGCTTCGCCATCGGGAAGTTCGCGCAGTCTGGTGACCTCAGCTGGCGAATGGGGGCGAAGATCGGCGCTTTTCACGATCACCCTTCGGCGGCCTGCTTTGGTTTTATGTGATGCGGTGTGCATATCGTTTCCG
>JAYVMM010000573.1:0-3264 GCA_043758975.1 Planctomycetota bacterium
AGGCGGTGCCACCGGCTGAGCGGCAGCCCGGGCAGGCTCGCCCACGGCGCGTAGAGCGCGTGCGAGCCGGGCTCGACGCGCAGTGCCGTGCGCTTGACCGCTTGCGGCAGGCGGTAGAAGCGCGCGATCAGGCGCGCGCCCTGCCACAGCTCGCAGCAGGCCTGGGCGGCGGTGCCGGCGGACTCCAGGCCGAGCTCCTCCGTAAGCTCGCGTGCGAGGCATGCGTGTGCCGCCTCGCCGACTTCGCGCCGGCCGCCGAAGCAGCACAGCTGGTCGGGCGCGTGGCGGGCGCGCTTTGAGCGCAGCTGCAGCAGCAGCCAGCCGCGCTCGTCGGTGAGCACGGCGCAGCAGTATTCGGGCTCGCTCGCCATGCCCGGGTTATGGCGCCACGCGCGCGTGGGCAACCGCGCCGGCGGCGCGCGCACCTGCCCCGCCCCCGCGCTTGGCGGGCGCGCGTGCCGGCCATGATGGAGCCATGCCCACGCTCGTGCAGTTCGGCGCCGGCAACATCGGGCGCGGCTTCATCGCCCCCACCTTCGCCGGCGCCGGCTGGGCGGTGGTCTTCGTCGAGGTCGACGCTGTGCGGGTGGCGGAACTCAACCGCCGCGGCGCCTACCGTGTGCTCGAGGTCGATGGCGAGAGCGAGCGCGCGGTGACGGTGGCGCGGGTGAGCGCACTGGAGGCGCGCGCGCTGGAGGGGGTGGCGGAGGCCCTGGCGGATTGCGATCTCGCCGCCTGCGCGGTCGGGCTCGCCGCCCTGCCGCGTCTGGCCCCGGCGCTGGCGGCGGGGCTGCGCCGCCGCGCTGCGCGCTCGTCGCGTGCGCTCGAGGTCCTGGTGTGCGAGAACGGCGCGCAGGCGCACACCGTGCTGCAGTCGGCGGTCCTCGCTGAGCTGGCGCGGAGCGGTGAGGCGGCGCTGGGCGCGCGCCTGGCAGTGGTGCGCACCGCCATCGGGCGCATGATCCCCGCCGGCGTCGGCGCCGGCAGCGAGCTCGATCTGCGGGTCGAGCCCTACCGCTGCCTGCCGGTCGAGCGCGCCGCCTTCCGCTCGCCGCCGCCGGTGGTGCCCAACCTGGTGGCGCGCGACGACTTTGACCTGGTGCTGGAGCAGAAGCTCTACCTCCACAACCTCACCCACGCCTGCCTGGCCTATGCCGGGCACCTGCGCGGCCATGCCACCATTGCCGACTGCTGCGCTGACCCCGCGCTGGTTGCGGCGGTGCATGCCACCGGGGTGGAAGCGTGCGAGGCGCTCGCGCGCCGTCACGGACGCGACCAGGCGGCGCGCGCGGCGATCCGCGCGGAGAGCGACGAGATGCTCAATGGGCTGATAGTGCGCTACGCCAACCGCGCGCTCCATGACCCGGTGGCGCGAGTGGCGCGCGATCCCTGGCGCAAGCTCAGTGCGGACGACCGCTTGGTTGGGGCGGCGCGGGTGTGCCTGGCCACCGGGGTTGCGCCCGCCGCCATCCTCGCCCACCTGCTGCTCGCCTACGCCTACACCCCATCCGCCGACGAGCCGCGCGCGGCGGAGTGGCTCGCCGTGCGTGCGCAGGGCCCCCTGGCCCAGTTCGCCGCGGTCAGCGCGCAGGGTCACGGCGACCCACTGCTCCCCGCCCTGCGCGCGGCCCTGCCCGCTCGGGTAGGCCCGGCGCTGCCCTGACGGCCAGCCCTGGCACTCCGCCGCGGCGCGCTAGGCTGGTTGCGCCATGGCCACCCCCGCCGTCCGGGCGATGAGCCCTGAACCTGCCCCCGGCAGCGACGTTTATTGCTGTGCGCAGCTGCAGCGCGCGCCAGCCGGAGGAGCCGGACAGCGTCGTCGTGCTCCTGCGTCTTCGCTGTTCCGGGGGACCGCCATGAAGGCGCTCGCATTGCTCCTGCTGCTCGCTCTCGCTGGAGGGAGGCTGACGCTGGGCGCCAGCGAGGCGCTCGACCATGAGATCCTGCGCTTCAACGACGCCGTCAGCAAGCTCGAAAAGACCAACGACGAGGGCCTGGCAAAGGAGATGGCGAAGACCCTGTCGGTCCTTATCCCATTGGCACGACAGCGGATGCGTGCAAACGAGGGGCCCAGCGCCTCGCTCACCTGGCAGGCTGTGCTGAGCCTGGACGAGAGCAATGCCGAGGCGCGCAAGTACTTCACCACCCTCGGCACCCTCGATGCGGTGCTGGCCAAGCTCAAGCAGGAGGCGAGCGGCGACCTGTTCAGCGGGATCGGCGGCGGCGCCGAGGACAAGTCCGACAGCAAGCCCGACAGCAAGCCCGACGCCGGGGTCACCACCACCACCGCCCCCGGCTCCTTCAATGGCTCCCTGGTCACCATCACCGCCAGCAAGGGGGTAGCGGTAGGAGAAGGTGGACTGAAGGCCGGCACCACCATCACCCTGCGCTACGTCGACGGCAGCTGGGGACGCTCGGCCGAGGGCAAGGCGATGGCCAGCCCGGACGCCGCCGCCGCGCCGGTGCGCTGCCGGCTGCGCATGACCAGCGACCCCCGCCGCCCTGACGCCACCCTGGCGGTGGTGGCGGCGGGCACCGCCACCGCACCCTACATCTTCGCCCTCGACACCGACTGCGACCAGCTGGTGCTGTGCATCAATGCCGACGCCGGCGATCCCCAGGGCAGCGTGCGCTACCGCATCACCGTGAACAAGCCGTGAACACGCCATGAGCGCCCGCCGACCCGCCCTGCTGCCTGCCCTGCTGACCGCCCTGCTGCTCGCGCCCTGGCTGGCGGCGGCGGCGCCCGCCGCCGACCCGCTCGACGACGAGCTGGCGCGCTACAACGAGGTGAGCGGACGCATCGACAAGGCCTACCAGGAGGGCCTGGCGCGCGAGCGCACGCGCTCGCTCGGGGCGCTCATCGCCATCGCCCGCCACGAGGCCGGCCAGGCCGAGAGCGCGGGCGAGGCCTGGAAGCAGGTGCTGCTGCTTGAGGGTGGCAACGAGGAGGCGCGCCGCTTCTTCACCGCCCTGGGCAAGCTCGACGCCGTGCTCGGCGAGGTCGCTGCCCACAAGGGGCTGCTGCTCGGCGCCGGCGAGACCACCCCGGCCAAACCCGCCGTCGATCCGCGTCTGGACATGGCCGGGGCCAAGACCGTGCGCATCCTCGCCCAGTACGGCCAGGGCCAAGCCATCGGCAACCACCGCGCCGGCACCGTCATCCTGCTGCAGTACGTCTCCGGCAGCTGGGCGGCGACCGCCAACGGCAAGCTCGAGAGCCCGGATGCCGCCGCCACCGCCGCCGACCTGCGCGTCGAACTG
>JAYVMM010000574.1:0-2829 GCA_043758975.1 Planctomycetota bacterium
CCATCTCAAGAGCGACCTGACCAGCCGCCACATCCCGGTGCATATCATCTCGAATGACGAGAACCTCGATCGCAGCGTGCGCCAGGGCGCGATGAGCGCCTGGACCAAGCCGATCCGCAAAGAGCAGCTCGATGAGATCCTGGTGAACATCCGCACCTTCGCCGAAAGCAAGATCCGCCAGCTCTTGCTGGTCGAGGACGACGAGGTCCAGCGCCAACGGCAGATCGAGCTCCTCGAGGGCCCCGATATCAGCATCACCGCGGTCGCGACCGGGAAAGCGGTGCTCGAGGCGATCAAGGAGCGCACCTTCGATTGCATGGTCCTCGACCTCGGACTGCCCGATGTCAATGGCGCCCAGCTGCTCGAGGCCACCAGGCTCCTGCCCAACGGAAAGTCCCTGCACGTCATCATCCACACCGCGCGCGATCTGGCCGGGGAAACCGCGACCATCATGCGCAAGCACGCGCAATCGACCATCACCAAGGATTATGCCGCACCCGAACGGCTGATCGATGCGGTCTCCCTCGCGCTCCACCGCAACCTCGCCAGCCTCCCCGCCGAGCAGAGGCGCATGATCGAACAGCTGCACCAGCCGAAGGCCGTGCTCGAAGGCAAGACCGTGCTGGTGGTCGACGATGACATCCGCAACATCTTCGCCATGACCGGCGTCCTGGAACGCTTCCACATGAAAGTGCTGTCCTCCGAGAACGGACGCAATGCGATCGCGACCCTGCAGTCCTCCCCCGCCATCGACGTCGTGCTGATGGACATCATGATGCCAGGTATGGACGGCTATGACACCATGCGGGTGATCCGCAACAAGCTCGGCCTGCGCGATCTGCCGATCATTGCCCTCACTGCCAAGGCGATGAAGGGTGACCGCGAGAAATGCATCGATGCGGGCGCCTCTGACTATGTGGCCAAGCCGGTCGACACCGATCGCCTCATCCACCTGCTCTGCGTCTGGCTGTACCGCCCCAAGAACCAACGCCTGATGGAGGAGGAGCTCAAGCCCGGCGGCTGAGCTGCGACCGCACCCATGCCCAACCTCCAGCTTCCCATGATCAGCCGACCGCGGGCCGACGCCCTGGCCACCGACATCACCGCCAACATCCTGGTGGTTGACGATCGGCCCGACAAGCTGCTGTCCCTCACCGCCGTCCTTGGCGAGCTCAAGCATAATGTGATGACCGCGACTTCGGGTAAGGAGGCGATCCGCCTCCTCCTCCAGCATGATTTCGCGGTCATCCTCCTCGATGTGAGCATGCCGATCATGGATGGCTTCGAGACCGCAGCCATCATCCGCCAGCGCGACAAGTCGAGCAGCATTCCCATCATCTTCGTCACCGCCATCAGCTCGACCGACAACCACGTATCGCGTGGCTACTCCCTGGGCGCGGTCGACTACATCTTCACCCCGATAATTCCCGAGATCCTGCGCGCCAAGGTCGCGGTATTCATCGATTTGCATGTCAAATCGGTGCAGCTCAAGCGCCAGTCGGAATGGATGCGCGACGAGGCGGAACGGCGCGCGCACGAGCTGGAGACCCGGATGCGGCGGTTGATGAATCGACTCAACGTCGGGGTCTACCGCGCCGCGCCGAACGGAAAGATCATCGAGGCCAACCCGGCCTTCCTGCGCCTATTCGGCATCACCCTGCTCAGCGAGGTCGAAGCGCTCGATCTCCGCGCACTGTTCCAGCCCGGCCCGGAGGGGTCGAGTGCCCTGGTGGATGCCCAAGCCAATCCACCAACCAGCGTCGACGTCCTGCTCAGGCGCGCGGACGGCCAGCCACTGTGGGTGTTCATGACGCGCGCCTACTCGCTCGACTCAGACGGGCAGCCCTTCATCGAAGGCCTGGTCGAGGATATCACGGTGCGCAAATCGGCGGAGGAAGCGTTGGCCGTGAAGAAGGATGAACTCGAGCGCTCGAATGCCGAGCTCGAGCAGTTCGCCTATGTCGCCTCGCACGACCTGCAGGAGCCGCTGCGCATGGTCAGCAGCTATCTCAGCCTGCTGCACATGCGTTACCACCAGCAACTTGATGCCAAGGCCGCCCAGTTCATCAAATTCTCAATCGATGGCGCCGAGCGCATGCAGGTCTTGATCAATGATCTGCTGGTCTATTCCCGCCTGACCAACGACAATGAGGCCGCCGCCATCGTCGATTGCGAGGAGGCGCTCAGGGATGCGCTGAGTAACCTGCAGGCGCCGATCGGCGAATCCAAGGCGGTGATCACCCACGAGCCGCTGCCGAAGGTGGTCATCCCCCATGTCCGCCTCGTCGTGCTGCTGCAGAACCTCATTGGCAATGCGATCAAATTCTGCCGTCAGCACCCCCCGGAGATCCACCTCTTGGCGGAACGCAGCGAACGGTCCTGGATCATTTCCGTACGTGACAACGGCATCGGCATCGAGATGGAGAATGCCAAGCGCATCTTCGACATCTTCCAGCGCCTGCACAGCCAAGCGGAATATCCCGGCACCGGCATCGGCCTCGCCAGCTGCAAGAAGATCGTCGAATGTAGCGGCGGTCGCATATGGGTGACATCCCAGGTGGGCGAGGGCTCGACCTTCCATTTCACTGTGCTCGCCCCGCCTGATGACAGGTGAGGCCGCCGGCGCGCCGGCGCTTCGCGGTGTGAGCGCACGACCAGGCGGTGCCCGCATGGGCAGCAGTGGGCAGGGCATAGCGCGAGTCAGCACGCTGAAGTCGAGAGCGGCCAGCGCGGCGGGTCTGCTCATCGCGCCGGCGAGCGGTCGGCGGGCGAGGTCGCGCGCAGCTCGCAGATATAGCCGACGCCGCGCACCGAATGGATCAGCCTGGG
>JAYVMM010000575.1:0-5932 GCA_043758975.1 Planctomycetota bacterium
GCGAAGCTCACGTCCCTCATGACGGGTCGTCGCGCTTCTTTCCCTCCAGGCGCTTGATCTCGCGGTCGAAGTCCGAGACGTACTCCTGGTCCTGTCGCTGCCGGAAGACCTCGTAGGCGGCCTCGGCCTTCAGCTTGGCTTCGAGCATGCTGACCTTGCCTGTGTCGGCCAGGATGGGGTAGTTCGCCAGTTCGAGGTAGCGGTTCAGGAAGTCCGCCCATTCAGCCATGGTCGTCATCAGACCGCGCTGCGCCCGGTTCTCCGCCAGATCGAGATAGGCCGAGACCACGCGGTTGAGTTCGGAGACATGGGCCTGGTTCAGGTAGTTCTTCGCCACCGCGACATCCGACTTCAGCACCTTGCCGCGTGGAGCGTGCTTCCAGGTCGTCAGGCCCATGGCCGGCTTGGTGGCGTCCGCCGACTCGTAGATCAGCTCCGCGGCCGTCTTACCGGTGATGGCCCAATGCAGCTTGTTTTGCACGGCAGCGAAGAAATCGCGGGACTGGGGCGCCTCGGCGACGTAGTCGGAGGCCAGGGCAAAGAGGTCGGTGATCTTCTGATAGAAGCGGCGCTCGCTGGCGCGGATCTCGCGGATGCGCTCCAGCAGCTGGTCGAAGTAGTCCTTGCCGAAGATCGTCTTGCCCTGCTTGAGGCGTTCATCGTCGAGGACGAAGCCTTTGGTGATGAACTCGCGCAGGGTCCTGGTCGCCCACACGCGGAACTGCGTGGCCTGGAAGCTGTTGACCCGGTAGCCCACCGCGATGATGGCGTCGAGGTTGTAAACGCTGGTTTGGTAGGGCTTTCCGTCCGCGGCAGTTATTTCCAAAATGGAAACAACTGCCTTTTCAGCCAATTCCCCGGTGGCGAATATGCTTTTCAGGTGCTTGCTGATGGCCGGCACCTTGACCGCAAACAGCTCCGCGAGGGCCTTCTGGGTCAGCCAGACCGTCTCGTTACGGACTTGCACCTCGACCCGCACGGCGCCGTCGGAGGTGGTGTAGAGGATGATCGGGGCGGGGTCGGTCATGCCACGTCATGCCGCGGTGTCAGCGGCATCCAGGGAGAGGTCACTCGTCGTCGTGGAGCCGCCATGAGGCATCATGTGGATTGGGATGGTGGGGTGGCCTGCTTGCGGCGTGCACCGAGGTGCTTCACATGCTGACCGTGCCTTCGCCCAGTACCCGGGCGCGCAACCGGCTTTCCGCCAGGAACGAGCCGGAAGGTCAGGCCGAGCGCCGCCGCGAGGCGTTCGACATTGGATACGGCGTGAATGGACCTGCTGTGAAGGATGCGATGCACGGTGGACAGGGACATTTCGGTCGATTTGGTGATCTGGTAGGGATTGGTTCCCAGGCGCGCCGCAGCGGTCCGCAGATCCGCCAGCAGCGAAGAAGGATGAGGTGCTGATGAGGGCATGGCGGTAGGATACGAATCTTCAGGCGCACACCAGTGGAGGTGCGGAGGATGCGGCAGACTGGACGTTCCCTCGGACGCCGTGGCTACGCGCCACGGGACGGCGAAGCGGCCACGACCGCCAGGAGGGTGGCAGTCGGCAGGTACAACTTCATGCTCGCGCCTGGTACATGAGTCCCACCGACAATTGATTGTACGTGATAGGCGGGTATTTTCTCATTCCATGCCCCGTTCTTCACAGGCGCCATTCATCGATTTGCCGGCAATTATTCCTGAGATCCGTGCCTTTGCTCGCCGGGCAGTGCGTCTCCACCCTGTGCCGGCCAAGAAGGGTTCTCTGGCTGCCTGTGAGGTCGGCGGATATTTCTCGGTGTCCAAGAAACAGCCGTGGCCAACCTGTTCGGAACACCATTGCCCGATGGTTGGCATCATGGAATTGCGCGCACCTCGCAAAATGCTCCCAGTCCTGAAGCGATACGGTGATTTGCTTCAGGTGTTCTGGTGCCCCGAGGACCATGATCCTATATATGGACCAATGCCGTACCTCCGATGGTTTGCGGGTCGTAGCACGACACGCAACACCAATGCGCAATGGAAGCAGGTACATTCCGGATATGGCCTCGTGCCCCGTCCGTGCCGACTGCATCCCGAGCTGATAACGGAATATCCAGATCCACACGATCTTCCCAAGAGCATTATCAGGCGAATCGAGGGCAATGCGCAAATCACGGCCATCGGTGAGCGATTCTTCCCGGACCATGACGACTATGGTGCCTCGGCTGCCTATATGGCGTATAAACTTGCCCTTTCCTGCGCTCCTGGGACCAAGCTCGGTGGCTGGGGCTATTGGATACAGAGGTCGATCCGTCCAACTTGCCGATGCGGTGCGCGCATGGTGCTGCTCCTGACTGTGGCAAGTCGCGAATGGAATATTCAAACCCAATTCCGCTGGAAGCCAACTACGGCATCCAATGATGATCAATTGGGGGTGATGCTAGGCGATTGCGGAAGGCTGTACATCCTCGCATGCCCCTCGTGTGCGGAACTTACCATAACCGCCGATATGCAGAGCAGCTGAATGGACTCGAGTGGTCCGCTGCGTAGATACTGCTTCACGAACGTACAGCGCCATCCCATTTGAACGTCCTACAAAAGGCCGATTTACCGGTTATTCGCTCTCGTCGTCGTCCTCGCTATCCGCCAGCCAGGTCGTCACCTGATCGAGCACATCCTCAGGCAGACGCTCCCGCATCGCTGCTGGCAGCGCATTGACCAGGGCCACCGCCGCGATCGCCGCCAATTCAGATGCCGCCTCGATGACCTGGGGGTTTTCCGGCGCTTCGACGAGGGCGTTGTCGGTGGCGAGCAGCAGCCGCAGGATGTGGGCCAAGAGGTCCACCCGCAGCTCCGGGGGCGGGTCCTCCACGGTGGTCGGGAAGATCTCGGTGGGCGCGTGCGTGCCCATGTCCAGCATGCGGGCCGCCATGAGGACGGCGGCGACCGGTCGAATGCCCTGTTTGCGGAAGCCGGGCAGGAAGGGGAGGGTCGGCGCAGACTCCGCTCCCAGGGCGCTGGAAAGGTTGCTGCGGTTGACGCCGATGGTGCGGGCGGCGGATTCGAGCGTCTGGGCGTTCCAGGGGAGTTCGCTGGTCATGGGGACCTCAGGAGGACGGAGAGCAGGATCGGGGATAAGGGGTCATGACTGGGGGTGAAATCGACGGCGGATCGGCACATGCGGCCCCGACGACGGCGAACGATTGCCGACGACTGGGCACATGGCGACGACACTGCCCGGTCATTTCTCGAGTGTTCGACGGTCGATGGGGGGACATGCGGGCCAAGAAGGGGGCCGATCCGCGCAGGATCCGGTGAATATGCCGATGGTGGAGGCCCCTGTCGTTGTTGTTGTCCCGGGTTGCAGTAAAACTTGCCCGTAAAAAAGAGCGCACTGGAAAGCGGCACCGCCCGAGCTGCCCGGGACGCCCAGGAAGGAACCGTCGACCTTTCCGTGGCGGGAGGATCATGGGCTACCCGCCGGTGGTGGCACGGGCACGCCGGTCTCGACCGTGATTGCAGGCCTCCTATCGCTCCGGTTGCTGTGGTCCGCCTCCACCAGGAGTTGCTCCAGCGTGCGTTGACCCGGCTCGTGTTCGAGGACGTGGCGCTCCCGCCAGCCGGCACGCGCCTTGAGCCAGAAGATGCAGGCCGCCAATTCCCTGCCCTCGGTCGCACGCTGGAACAGCGTCTGGGCCACCTTCGCCGTGGCCTTGGCCTCGCCGTCCTTGAGCTCGTTGTGGTAGTAGCGCCGCAGCGTCGACTCCCCGATGGCGAGGATCCGGGCGATCATGGGGTGCGGCACGCCGTACCCGGCCAGGGCCTCGGCCTGGCGCCGAGTGTGCGGCGTTGGCGCATGTCGAGCGCGTGCCATGGTCAGCCCTTCTTTCCGGCCTCAGCAGGAGCTGCCGTGCGGACCGCGGTCTTCCCCGTGAAGGCCTCCCACCGGCGAACGATCACGTCGCAATACCGGGGATCGAGTTCGACCACGCGCGCGACCCGCCCGGTCTTCTGGCAGGCGATGACGGTCGAGCCCGAGCCGGCGAAGGGGTCGAGCACGATGCCTCCTACCGGGCAGCTGTTCTGCACCAACGGCACCAGCAGGTCGATGGGCTTCATGGTGGGATGCTCGGCGCTGCGTGCCGGGCGGTCGCAGGCGATGACGGTGGTCTGGGTGCGGTCGCCCAGCCAGCGATGCGCCGCGCCCGGTTTCCACCCATAAAGGCAGGGTTCATGCTTCCAGTGGTAGTCCTGCCGCCCCAGCACCAGGGAGTTCTTGGCCCAGATCAGACACTGCCGGACCGGCAGCTCTACCTCCTCGCAGGCGGCCCTGACTAGCCCGCCGTGGGTATCGGCGTGCCAGAGGTAGAAGGCCCCACCCGGGACGAGCACACCCTGCGCCGCGCCCAGCGCATCGAGCAGGAAGAGGCGGTAGCTGTCGCTGTCCATGGCGTCGTTGGCGATGCGCAGCAGTTCACTGGTGCGGCCCTCATAATCGACATTGTACGGCGGATCGGTCAGCAGCAGGTCCGCCTGCTCGCCCGCCAAGAGCTGCGCGTAGGTTGCATCCTCGGTGCTGTCGCCGCAGACCAGCCGGTGCTGCCCGAGCCGCCACAGGTCACCGCGCTCGGTCACCGTGTCCAGGGGGGCCGGGGTATCCGGCACGTCGTCGGGGTCGGTGAGCCCGTCCACGCCCGCACCGTCGAGCAGTCGGGTCAGCTCCAGCTCGTCGAAGCCCATGAGCGCGAGGTCGAAGCCCTCGGCCCGCAGCTCGCCCAGCTCCGCCGCCAAGAGGTCCTCGTCCCAGCCGGCGTTGAGGGCGATCTGGTTGTCGGCGATCAGCAGGGCACGCCGCTGGGTCGCCGAGAGCTGGTCGAGGATCACGCACGGCACCATCTCCATGCCCAGCTGCTGCGCGGCGGCCAGCCGACCGTGGCCGGCGATGATGCCGTGGTCAGCGTCGATCAGGAGGGGGTTGGTGAAGCCGAACTCGCGAATCGAGGCCGCGATCTGGGCGATCTGCTCGGCGCTGTGGGTGCGGGGGTTGCCCTCGGCTGGGCGGAGATCGTCGGGGGGCAGGGAGGTGAACTGCATGGGGGAGGCCTTTGTGGCGTGGGATGAGGACGGCATTTGGCGGATGTGTAAGATCATGTTACAACAGGAGTTGTTGTTGTTTTTGGTTACGGTATTCCGGAAGTGGCATGGAGAAAATTTTTGCTATCCGCCGGCCTTGCCGCGCTTGGCCCCCCGGGGGCCGGTAGGACCCATTGGGGATGGGCTCCACTGCGGCGCTGGTGGCGCTCACCACGAGCAGCATGACCAAGATGGCGAGGAAGATCAGCATGCGGAACATACAGATAAGGGGGTGCCGCTGCTTCCAATCGGACAACCATTCGTGGACGCGTTTGACGAGCCGGACGGGGGGACTGCGATGGGGCGAGGTCGGGATGATCATGGGGATGTTCGAACCAGGTGTTCGCCCCCGTCGGAGCCAGCAGTCGGTGGTGACCGGACAAACCCTGTGCCCACTGCTTGTCCGTCCGTCCGGTGTCCCTCTCCCCCTATAGGGGAGAGAGGGACCGGACGGACAGACATCGCAGCGTTGTCCATATGCTCTGTCCGGTTGTCCGCTTGTTCGCTGGTGATGACCGGACAAGAGGTGGCGGACAAGGCTATGATCCGCGCTGAGCCTGCCTGGGTTTTGCTGCATCCCACCTTCTCGGCGATGGCCCTGACGGTCGCACTCGGCTCCTCGCGCCAGGCTTCGACGGCGCAGTCGGTCAGCGTCCTCACCGCCAACGCGGGCTTGAGCCCGATGGTTCTGGAACCCTTCACCCCGGTGCCCTCATAGGCGTGCCCGTCCACCACCAGCTGCACCAACGCCTCCCTGACCGCGGCCACCGTCAGGCCCCTGACGGTCGGCAGCAGGAGCTTGTGGACCCGCCGGGCCTCGTCCTCAAGTCGG
>JAYVMM010000576.1:0-2228 GCA_043758975.1 Planctomycetota bacterium
CGCAGCGCGCAACGTGCTGCGAATCGCCCTTCTCTTGCCGTTGGCGCAGCTAGACTGCCGCCCATGTCCTGGCTGCCGGCCCTGATTCTGTCGCTGTCCCTGCTTGGTGCGCTGCCAGCGGTCGAACTCGCGGACGAGACCGTGCGTTACGTCAACGACCAAATGATCTCGCTCGGCGATGTCATGCAGCGCAACCAGGAGCGCTTGACCGCCGACAAGAGCGTAGTGCCGTCGGGACTGAGCCAATGGATGGCCTATAGCCGGATCTCGCTGGAGGAGCTCACCGAGGACGAGCTGCTGATCCAGTACGCCAAGCACTTCGCCGAGGAGCACAAGTTCCAGCTCCTCGATCACGAACGCATCACCCAGCAGGTGCTCGAGCGCGCCAAGACTGCCGGACGCACCATGACCCTGCGCGAGCAGGCGCAGCAGCGCAAGCTCATCGAGCGCCAGCAGAGCATCCAATTCATCATGGGCTTCCTCGATACCCGCACCGCCACCATCGGCCCGGCCGATCTGCTGCACGACTACCAGAGCCGGGCCAAGGATTTCTACCGCCCGCCACGCGCCAAGGTGCTGGAGATCGTTCTGCGCCCCACCGGCGCCGCCGAGCAGCAGGAGGTCAGGCAGGCGAAGCTGACGGTGTTCAAGCGCTGCCAGGAGGCCAAGGATGCGGCGCTGCGCAAGGCGGTCGAGAGCAGGCTCGACGCCTTCCTCGCCGGCACCCCCGATGTGCAGCAGCCGTTGGTGGCGCAGGTGGTCGCCGAGATCGCGGCGATGTCCTCCCGCACCGATCTCGATCCCGCCGGCGTGGAGCTGGTGCGCGCCGCCGGAGCGGCCCTGGCGATGGAGGCCAAGCTGCGCGACGGCGAACTCGCCGCCCGCCAGCTCAATGCCATCCGCGCCCAGCTCGAGGGTAAGGACGCCGACGCCTTCCGCGCCGCCGCCCGCCAGTCCAGCCAGGGTCCGGGGGCGAGCGATGGCGGCGAACGCGGCTGGCTCGAGCCGGGCGGCAGCGAGGGCAAGGAATTCGATGACGTGGTCTTCGCGCTCAAGCCAGGCGAGCTCTCGCCGGTGTTCCGCAGCGGTGTGCTCGCCTGCCTGGTGCAGGTCACCGAGACGGTGGTGGCGCGCAACCGCGAGTTCAACGAGGTCACCGCCGAGATCGAGGCCACCCTGCGCCCCAAGCGCATGGCCGCCATCCGCCAGGAGGCGCTCGCCATGCTGCGCGCCCACGCGAGCATCCGCGACGTTGCCAGCCTCGACAAACTGCACGACTGATTCAGGCGCAAGATACTTTCTGACAGCCGCTTGCGCAGTTGATTGATGCCTCGACGGACGCCGGTGGAGCGCGCCCGGCCAGGCGTTAGGATGGCAGGCGATGAGCGAGCCGCGGCGGATCAGCGATAGCGCGCACCTGCCAACCGTAAGGTTGCCGGAGGGGGGCGCGTCCTCCCCTACGATGAGCAGCACCGCCACCACGGTCGCCGGCTTCGTGCTCGGCGCCAGCCAGGACGACGCCCTCTTCCTGCTCGCGCGCGAAGAGGCGGCGCTGCGCCGGGTCATCCAGCGCTACGTGCGCGACGCCACCACCGTCGATGACATCTACCAGGAGGTCAGCCTCAAGGTGCTGCGCCGGCTGGAGAGCGTGCGCGAACCCGCGGCGGTGCGCGGCTGGCTGTTTCAGCTGGCGCGCAACGCCTGCCTCGACTACCTGCGCCGCGAAGACCGCCGCAAAGGCGCCTCCAACGAGGTGCTCAACGACCGCAGCGCGGTGGGCGACCTCGGGCGCGGCCCGAGCGAGCAGCTGCTCTCAGCCGAGCGCATCGAGGCGGTGCAGCGCGCGCTCGAGCGCCTGCCCGTCAGCCAGCGCGAGGTCATCCGCCTGCGCGTCGACGAGGGCCTCGACCACGAGGCCATCGCCAGCCGCCTGGGCATCAGCCGCCAGGCGGTCGAAGTGCGCCTGTGCCGCGGGCGCGCCACCCTCAAGGAGCAGCTCGACGCCATCATCGGCGGCGAGCTCTAGCGCCATGGAAAGCGCCCCCGTGCTCCATCAGCTCGCCTGCGAGGACGTCGAGCCGCTGCTGCCCATGGTTGCCGACGGCGCCATCGACTGCGGCAGCGACCCGGCGGTGTTCGCCCACCTCGCGCGCTGCAACGAGTGCCAGGATGTACTCGCCCGCCACGACCTCATCACCATCGCGCTCGCGCAGGGCGGTGGGCCGCAG
>JAYVMM010000577.1:0-7445 GCA_043758975.1 Planctomycetota bacterium
CTACGTGTGCACAAGATTTACACGGCGGGTCCTTTCATCCCGCAAGAGCGGTCAGGCTTCGCCTGACGCACCAATTTTGTCTTGAGTCGTATTTCTTGGGCAACCTCTCGCTTTCCGCCAGTTATTTGGTCGAGCAATTTCATCATTTGCCTTGCTCCCGCATTACCTCTATCGTTAGAGCCCTTCCCGCCCGCATCGGGTCCATAGTAGGTTCGCAACTTTGCACCTTCTGGCTGGGTTTTCGCAGTACCAGTTCGAGTCGCATCATCTTGTGCGGAATTATCAGAAGGAGCCGTCCCTGCTGGAGGTATTATAACGGGCGGTAATCCACCAGCCTCTTCTAATCCAAGTGGATCGATATGGTTGATCGGGTTGTTGTGAACGTAGGTGTAATCGTTCAGCCCATCCCTATACCCCAGCGGATCGCGGCTTATGTATCGTCCAACCAGCGGATTGTAGTAGCGAACTCCCACAGTTGGGTTGCTCGCCAACTCAAACTTCCCAATGGCCGGAGCTGCCAGCGCCGGCTGGGGCCTCATCTCCGACTTGGCAATCTCGGGTGCGGCGACAAGGGCGCTCCGCCTCTGGCCGAAGCCACACGGCGCTGAGCGAACTATGGGACGACGACGCGAGCGAGGGCCTCGACGCCGGCACCTGGGTGGCCTTGTGGTCGCGCTGGGACGTGGATTCGGGCAGGAGCCTCGACGGAGAACCCTGGCTGTTGGGCCAGCGGTCACACTCTCAGGTAAGTCGAGGACCGCCATTGGTGCCGGCAGGGTAGATGGAGAGGGTAAAGGGTCCAGCGCTGCTTGGCCCGTTACTTGGTCTTGAAGCCAATCGGTGCGGGTTCATTGCCATCTTCCTCGGCGATCAACTGCCGGAGGGTCTCGAAGACGACGCGGATGTTGTTCTCATGCTCAGCCAGCACCTTGCCTGTCTCGGCCCAGTGCTGATCCAGCTTGGCTTCAACGATTGCCAGACGCTTCCCCAACTCCGCGCTGATAGCCACGGCATGACGCAGCCGGACGAACACCCGCACGATCTCGATGTTGACGGCGATGGCACGAGGGCTGTGCAGGACACTGGCCAGCATTGCCACTCCCTGCTCAGTGAAGGCGCGTGGGAGGTATCGGATATTGCGCTTGGATGCGGTCACAATTTGTGACCGCATGGTCCGTGGGGATGCGGTCACAATGTGCGACCGCATGGCCGTAACCTCCGCAGCGGTCAACTGAAACATGAAATCGCTCGGGAAACGCCCAGCATTGCGCTTCATCGCTTGATTGAGCTGCTTGGTCGAGACGCCGTAGAGCTTGGCGATGTCCTCGTCCAAGATCACGCGGTGCCCACGGATCACCTGGATGGCGCGTTCGATAGCCTGTGTGGTTACAGCGACCTTGCTCATGGCGACGCACTGTCCCGATCTCGGGGCGAGCCGCAAGGACCGCTCGGCGTCGTGCTACCCACCGCGATCATCGGCATGGCCCGGTCGTACTCCTCCCGCAGGTGGCCGGGGACCATGCGGAGGTAGACCCTGGTGGTCTCGACCGAGCTGTGCCCGAGCAGGGCCTGGATGTGGCGGATGTCGGCCCCGCCCCTGAGCATGGCAACCGCGATGGAGTGCCGCAGCAGGTGCGGGTGGACCCTCCTCGTCATGCCGATTCGCTTCGACAGATCGGCGAGAAGCTGCTGAACCACGAAGGGTCCCATGCGCTGGCTGCGATAGTTGAGGAACAGGATACCCTTGTCCGGCCCGCGAACGAGATGCCGGCGGACCGCGAGGTAGTCCTTCACCGCGCCCATGGCTACCTTCATGAGCGGCACCAGCCGGTCCCGCCCGCCCTTGCCGTCCCTCACGCGGAGGCTGCGCCCCCGCAGGTCGATGTCATCGATGTCGAGGTGGACGCACTCGGAGAGGCGGAGTGCACAGCCGTACAGGATCTCGATGATGGCGCGGTTGCGGAAATCCAAGGTATCCCGCTTCGGGATCGCGTCGATCAGCGCGGCGACCTCGTCGGGCTCCAGCGGCGCTTCGGGCAAGGGCACGTCCTCGTTGTCGCCGACGGGGAGGTCGCGGGCCGGGTCGCGCAGGACGCGGCCATGCTCCTGCATGCGACGGAAGAACTCGCGGATGGTGGTCGCGTGGGTACGGCGGGTCGAATGGGCGAGGCGCCGATCAGCCAGGATCATCATATGGGCGTCGATGTCGGCGGGGGCCACCTCGGCGACCTCCCTGACGCCGCGGGCGGCGAGATCGCGCACGAGCTGCGCCAGGTGCTTCTCGTAGGTGACAATGGTCCGCGGCGAGAGCCCCTCGGCTGACTTCTGCGCCAGAAACGAGGCGATGGCGTCGGAGAGCTGCATGGTCAGGCGCGCGGGTGGGCGGTTGCGCAGGCCCGGCGCAGGTCGTTGAGAGCGATTGGGATGTAGCGGGCCGTGATGCCGAGCTGGCGATGGAGCATCAGTTCGTTGATGGTCCTGATGCTCGCCCCGCCCTGGAAGAGGAGGCTGGCGAAGGTGACCCGGAGCGAGTGCGGGGTCAGACGCTTCTCTGCCAGCTCGGTGAGATCGGGATTGGCGGTGATGGTGGCGGCGTGGACGCGCTCGATGATGGCGGCCAGGGTGTTATTCCCGAGCTGCGGTCCATCCTCGCCGACGAACAGGAACGGGTTATCCCGCTGCCAGCAGAGCACGGGACGGGCGCGCAGGGTGTAGGTCTGCAAGACGACGATGGCCCACGCAGCCAGGGGCAGGACCCTGCCCACGCGACCTTTCTCCTGCTCCACGCGGACCTCCGCCTTGGCGAGGTCCAGCTGGGCCAGCGTCATCTCCTTGATCCCGGTGCGTCGGCGACCACTGGCGATGGCCAACGCGAGGAGCGCGAGGTCCCGCACGGCCAGCGCCCAGCGGTGGCAGCCCTCGGGGTAGCGGGCGGTCTCAGCCGTGGCGGCCTGGAGCAGGGCGGTCGCCTCCTGGAGGTCGAGGTGGTCCTTGCGCACCGGGTTGACCGCTATGCGGGGAAGCTCCAGAGCCGCCGCCACATCCGTGATGACCTCGCCGCGGCGGTGGAGCCAGGACCACAACGATTTCATCACCGCGAGGCGGGTGGCCTGGGTGTTCTTGGCCAGCAGCCGCCCGGAGCGGCTGCGCTCATCCTCGGCCAGGTGGCGCTGGTAGCGGCGGAGATCGTCGGTGGTCGCGGTCAGCGGGGTGAGACCCTGGGCCGTGAGCCAGGCGTCGACCTTGCCGAGATGGAAGCCATAGCTCGCCGCAGTGCCATGCCGCCCGGCGAGGCGGAGGTGCTCAATGAATACGACTACGGTATTATGCGCAACCATGGTCCACGCTCCTCACAGTCACCAACCTCGCCAACCTCACCAACTCCGCCTAACCCGAGATCCGAGAAGGAATAAAGTTGGCGTCGTCGCCACGCCAACCCTCGCCAACCTCCGCCACAGCGCCTGGGGGACGCAGCAGGATGCCGGAATCACGCCACTGCGCGTGAGCTACGACCTCGCGGGCAACCGGCTCCAGGGTGTAGGCACGTTCCCGCCCCCGCCCGCCCGCAGGGCTGGTCACCAGTTCAGCCTCCATCAGCTCCTGGAGGGCGACCCGACAGGCATGCCGGGTCCATCCGGGACGGTGTCGGCGCAGCGCCTCCATGGTCGCCGAACCACCCGGCAGGCTCGCCAGCACGCCCAACAGGTCGACCGCTCCAGGAGTCATGCCCGGAACAGCTCCGATCCCGGCAGCTCTGGCCAGGGACGCCGCGATGTGGAAATCCCGCTCGTGAGCGACGACATGCCCACGGTCGCTGAGGCGCTGATGCTGATGGAGAAGTGCCGAGGCTGAGACCAGCCCGAGGAAGCGGCTCTGATCGGAACGCTGATTCATGGTCATGGCGGGGAAGTGGATGCGCTCAGCAAACGGGATCACGACCGGACGACTGACGATGAGCCGCTGCAGCGCGTGGGCGTGCTGCAGGCGCGCCCGGCGAGCGGCATGGACGCCATCCGCCACGAGCGCGTGGCGCTGGCGCTCAGCGGCCAAGATCCGCTCGGTCTGCTCGGGGCTCCCATCCACCGGCACGGTGCAGCAGAGTGCGCTGAACCACGCATGCACGGTCCCGCTGGACGCCGCCAGGACGGCCAGAGGCCCATGGACCTCGATGGTCCTGGTGCGCGCGCTGCCGGAGAGGATGTGCCGGGGGACCACCGCCTGGGAGAGGGCGCCACGGGTGCGCAGGACGCGCAGAGCCATGATGACCTCCTCGCTCAGGGAGGAGGTTTCGTCGATGACCAGCAGCTTGTGGCGCAGGGCATCGGGTTCCTGGTAGCTCAGGGCGGCGGGGCTCAGACGGCTGACGTGAACCAGATCCTCGGGCGGGGTGATGGCGGCGATGAGGTCGAGGTCCAGGGCACCCGTGAGATCGGACGCGGCGGATCGCATGACCCACAGCGGCTCGGGCAGCTTGCGGCTGATGGCGGCCAGAAGGAGCACCCGCTTGGCCTCTGCCTCTCCCACCCAGCCCTGAGCGGTGAGGTCGTCCGCCATCCGGTCGAGGAGGTCGGGAGCACGCAGACGTGCCAGTGCCGCGTCACGCTCGGGGCCGGCGGGGACCGTAGCGGTCTCGGGCTGATGATCCTGGGAATACCGGAGATCCCGGACGCCAGCCAGCAGGAGCGGCAGCTGCGCCCGGATGAGCGCAGCGGGGACGGCACAGCGGAGTGCGGCGTTGCCGGCGACACGGGCACAAGCGGCCTCCACGGCCAGATCGGCAACCTCACGGTGGACGGTGCCGGCGTGGCGGACGACGACGTCCAGCCGGGTGGTGTCCTCGTCGGGCGGCACCTCGATGACGTAGGTGATCGCTCCGGCGGTGAAGGTCGCGCGGTCGGCCTGATGATCGTGCGCGGCCAGGACCAGCGGCGGTCCGGGAACGCCTGCGGTGGGCTCGCTCGTGATCTCCATCGGGAGTACCGATGGGGGTGCGACCGATGCAGGCGGGACCACCGGAGCCGCTGCCGATTTAGCGATGTCGGGCTCCGGTCGGGCGACCGCTGCCGCACGCACCGCGATGGCACCCGGGTTGGCCTCGCCAACCGCCATCAGCGTATCGTCATACCGCGCCGAGGCGCTTGCCACCTGGACCGCGATCCCAGCCGCACGCAGCGGCGCGGCGATGGCTTCGCTGTGGCGACGGACCCGCACCATGGCCTCGCGGACACCGGCGGCGGCCAGCCGGGTGGCATTGTCAGCCGCATCGGCTGGTCCGCGTATGAGGAGCACGGCGCGTTGGCCACGGGCGGACAGCCTGCCGACCAGGTGGAGGGTGTCGGTGACGACGATGGTGCGGTGCGCGGTAGCGACGATGGGCGCGAGCAGGCCGCGGGGCGAATCAGCGACGGTGGTATAGGAGTTCGCCCGCTCGTGGGAATGGATGGCGAGGAGATCGACGATGGCGCCCTGCACGTCATACGCTGGAATGACCAGAGTGTCGGCGAGGCGCAGGCCGGCGAAGGCTGCGCGCTGAGTGGCTGACAGCGCCTCGCGGTACGTCGGGGGCAGATAGCCGATGCCGTAGGCCGCGATCACGACCGGGTCGGTCAGGGAGAAGAAGGACAACGCCCGCGTTGCTTCCCCAGCGTCGAAACGCCCGCGGGCGTATGCATACAGATCGTGGAGGAGCTGCGGCGTGATCGGCGGTCCCTCCTGGGGTTGCCGCTCGATGCCGAGCACCGCGTAGGAGGTGACCGGGATGCGCCCCATCTCGCTGGGAAGGAGCAGGCGCTCGGCTTTCTCAGCGCCATCGCCCAGCGCAGCGGCGAGGCGCTCCAGGCTGCGGGCCTTCTGCGAGACGAGGAGGAGGGAGCGCTGGGCGAGCCAGGGGAGAAGCGGCGGGAGGACGGCGGGGTCCTCAACCAGCACCACGCCGCAGGCGCCCGCCTGGTGGAGCCGGAGGGCCAGGAGTGGCTGGTCGCAGAGGATGATGCGGGGGGACTCGGCGGACTCGGCGGCGCACGCCACACCGGCTGGCGGGCCGAGGAACGTGTGTTTCAGCTGGCCGGGGGTGACCTTCACGAAGCCCAGGACCGTCTGAAAGTCGCGGGGATCGCGGGTCGGGATGACGAAGCCGGGACCGGCCAGGGGCGAGCGACAGCGGTAGAGCAGGCCGCCGGTCGTCATCGCCGAGCGGTCGTCGTCCGTGAGGCCACCGAGGAAGGCCGCATCGCCGGCGCCGACGCCGAAGGCCGACACAGTCGCCTCGTCGGTGATGCCGATGCGGGCGAGCAGGGCCAGTGCGTCGGGGCGGCGGGGCAGGCCGGCGACAGCGCGCGCGGCGAGATCGCCGAGGAGGTGCCGCCGGTGTGCCGTCGCCGGTACATCACTCCTGTGGCCGCCGGGCTCGTTGGCCTGGGCGGTGAGGACGGACCTGTCGACGACAGCGGTGGTGCGAACAGCGCCGGTCTTCATGACCGTCCCCTGGTGGGACTCGCCCACATCGGTGAGGACGGCGAAAGCCGGATCGCTCGGATCGAGCACGACGGGTTCGGTGTCATCCGGCAACACGGCGATCCCTCGCTCCACAGCAACTTTCGCCGGTTTCGCCGGCAATTCTGGCGATACGAGGTCGAGACGTCAGCACCATTGCTTCTCCACGACCGTCTCGGAACCAGGGGAACAGTGGCCCTGGTAACGCCTATCTGGAGATCCCGTAGTCGAATATGGGAGCAATCGTTTCCTCCATTGACTATCGAGGAAATCGCGCGTCCATGTCCGACTTGCTGCGTCAGGCCGATCGGGCTGCGCCTGTGGATGCAATGACCGCACGGGACGCCAACGCCGGAACCTCGTATCGGCGAGTGGCGTGGAGCATCGCTTGGGCGATGACGTCGAGCCGAACTGACGAGGCAACGGCAATGATAATGCGAATGGTGATTTCCCACGCCCGCACACACACCCCCGCCCCGCTAAGGGACGATAGGACCCGACGTGACCTCGGATTACCCGAGGCAAAGGCCGAGTCAGTTGAGTGCCGTGTGCGATATTCTCGGCGAGAGCGCCGAGCGCCGAGCGCGGAGCGCGGAGTGGCGCAAGTAGTTTTGAATCTCACCACATTATAGACATCGGACAGCCGCTGCAATGGCTTATCACGCGTCACGCGGAGGATGGCGTCGATTACCGGCCATCTCCGCCTTGAGTACCCCGCCGGTAACGTGCGCGGTGTGACTCGTGATCAGTGACCTCAATCACGGCGCGGACTGAATGGAATCGGCGGACCATGCCGACGGGACTTCGCCCTGATCTTTGCGGCGCTCAGGTAACGTTCGAGCAGGGCAGCGTAGACATCTTCGTTTGAGGCAACATCAGCGATGACCTTCCTCATCGCCCCGATGGCCATCATCGACCGCGGCAAGGTCATCACCACATGGGTGCGATCCCGG
>JAYVMM010000578.1:0-5833 GCA_043758975.1 Planctomycetota bacterium
GCCTGCCGCGGCGCAACCGGGTCATGGCGACCCTGCAGTGGTCAACAGTGGTCAGGCCTGGTGCGGCAGGCCGGAGCACGGTGAAGTCACGGTGAATAAAGCCGATGGCGGCTCCGACTGCGGAGAGGATGCCGGTTGATCTCGGCTTTGCCGAGAGGCCTGCCCCTCTCCAGGTGCATCCGCCATCATCCTCAAGGAGCGCTCTATGGGCATGCTGAGGGCCAGCGCATTGTGGACGCTGTGCATGGCTGGGATGACGGCCACGGAGCTGCCACTGGGTGACAAGGATTTCTACCCAAGCCGTGATCATCCCGTCGGTTATCGCGGTGACGGCAACGGCTATTTCCCCGGCGCGACGCTGGTGAGCGAATTCTGGGAAGGGACGCCGAAGCAGGTCGAGCGGCCCCCGGGTACGGCCTGGGATTTCGGCGATGCGACGAGCCGGAACATTGCCTGGAAGACCAAGCTCCCGTCGTGGGCGAACTCCCAGCCCATCGTGGTTGGGACCCGCATCTTCTGCACCGGCGAGCCCGATTGGCTGATCTGCTGCGATGCCAGGACTGGTGCGGTACTCTGGGCTGAGCGGCAGAATGCCTGGGCCCTAGCAGGAGTAGCCAAGCCCACCGCCGCGACCACGCACCGGCTGTTCGATATCGCCCGCGAGGCCATCCCCTATTTCGGGGAAATGCTCTATTCCAGCACCATGACCTGCGTGCTGCCTGCCGAGCGCTTCACCGAGATCATGCGCCTCTTCCTCGATCCCATATTGCCCCGCATCCTCACCGAGCTCAAGCGCATCGATCCAGCGGGTGGCTGGGATGACTTGGCGGCCAAGCAGGTGGCCAACCTCACCGAATATGCCGCCATGCTCGCTGCCGGGCAGGTGATGCCCAAGCACGGCGGACCCGATCTCGACCTCCTGCGTTCGGCGATCGCCAAGCGCATCGCGGCGTTGTCGGGACCGAACGCGCCCGCGATCCCCTTCGAGACGCCCTGGTACAATCTGGTCGGCTTCGCCATGTCGGTGCCGGTCTCCGACGGCAGGCACGTCTTCGCCTCGTTCGGCCAGGGGCAGACGGTCTGCTACACCCTGGATGGACAGCGGATCTGGGGCGCTTTCTTCGAGCAGAATGGCGGCAAAGACAGCAGCCACTGCACCGAACACATCCAATCGCCGCTGCTCGCCGGCGAGGTGCTGATCGATATGCATGGTGGCATCAAGAAGCTCAGAGGGCTCGCTGCGGCTACCGGCACCGTGCTCTGGGAGGCGCCGACCAAGTGCACGGGCGGGAGGGGGGGCGGGTACTACATCGGATCGCACGCCATCATGCATTTGCGTGATGAGGGCCAGGCCGGGACCATCGAGCCGGTGGTGGTGACCACGCTCGGGAACATCATCCGCGTCCGCGATGGCAAGATCCTCGGCTTCTATGCCTATGACACCCTGGGGGCGAGCGGAGGACCATCGATCGCCTACAGCGCCGACGTCATGTACCGGGCGTGCTTCTGGGATGGCGGCTCCGGTCCGCTCAACGCGTTCCGCCTGTCGCTCTCAGGTGAGAGCGTGCGGGCCGAGAAGATCTGGGAAGGCCCGGGCCCGAAGAACGGCTACCAGGGCCGCGTCGCCCTGCCGGGCTACTTCCTCATCTCGCCGTCGGTCTACGAGAGCACGAGCGGCACACGCACGGAGGTCCGGGGATACGGGGGCGTTTCCGATCTGGTGGTCGGCAGCACCTGGATCTGGTCCGAGGACAACAGCCACAATGCCAATGCATCCGATTGGGGCTTCAGGCGCTGGGACGGCAAGGCCTTGGCCATCTTCCACGCCGCCGAGGTGAGCCGACCCGCATCCCCGCATGCGACGAACGGCCTGATGATCATCGGCGATGCGGATTTCCCGAATGTGCCGGCGATGCAGGAGCTGGCCCAGGAGCTCTATGCCCTGCCGACCTACGGCTACCATGCCTGGGGCAAGCCCATGCACAGCGTGCACGCGGACAATTGCTTCTTCGCCCAGGGCGATCGCCTCTACATCCGCACGGTCTCCAGCCTCTACTGCATCGCCGATCCTGCTCGACCCTACCATGCGCCGGCGGGAACCCCGGTGGAGGGGCGAACACCCTCGCGGTGACTCCCCGCCGGCCGGGCGGACGACCACCTCCGCCCAGGTGCCCTCGCCGAAGGGCGAATCATGGCCGGGGCGCACGCCCTTGCCGGAGTGCCGCCGACCCGCCGCCGATCACTTCCTGCCTTTGAGGAAGGCGATGAGGTCGGCGAGCTCCTGCCGGTTGAGCAGCTTGTCGAAACCAGCCTGCATCAAAGACACTGTGCCCGGGCTGAGCTCGGCAATATTAGCGCGGTTCACCCGCTGCTCGAGCCCGCCGGGGAGGTTGAGCACGATGAAATCCCCGCCCTCGCTCTTGATGTTCCCCATCAGGAACTGGCCGTCCGTAAGCTGGACGATCATCGGCTCGTAGCTGCGCACGAAGCTGGCGCTGGGGTAGACCACCGATTCGAGCAGGTCGCGCTCGCTGCGCACCTTGCCGACGCCGGTCAGGTCGGGGCCGATCTTGCCACCAACATAGCCGATGGTGTGGCAGGCGGTGCAGCCGGCGCGCGGGCTGTTGAACACCTCCTGGCCGCGACGTTCGTCGCCGGTGGAGAGGCCCTGCATCAGCTCGTCGAGGTGGGCCGCCTGGCTCTGGGCATCCTGATTCAGGGTGGCGAGCAGGGCCGCCGCCGCCGCCTGGACGGCAGGCGGATGCTTCTCGATGGTCTGGCGGAGCTGTTCCGGGCGCAGCGAGGCGCTGGCCGCTGCCATGCGCAGGGTCGCGATCAGGGCGAGACCGAGCTGCTGGTCGACCGCACCGGCGTAGAGCGGCAGCAGCCGGCCCAGCTCCAGCGGGCCGCAGGTCTTCAGATTGGCGAGCAGGTCCAGCTTCTGCTCGCGGGTGAGGGCCGCGGTAAGCAGGGTTGAGACCGCTGCCGCGCGCCGGGCGACGGGATGGGCCGGGGCCAGGTTAGCACGCAACAGCTCGAAGAGCGGCGGCGGGACCTGCGCCAGACCGCCCGGGACCGCAGCCAGGGCGGCGAGGCGCAACGCATCCTTGCGCCCCGCATCGGCGCCGATGCGCATCAGGGCCTGGCCGAGGCTATGGCCGGTCGACGCTGTGAAAGGCAGGCGCCGGGCGGCGAGCACCGCCGCCTGGATGAGCACCGCGTCGTCGCCGGCGAGGATCCCCGCCAGGCACTGCGCCCAATCTTCGGGCGCCTTGACCACGCTGACCTCGGACATCGCCGAGAGCAAGAGCGCGCGCGATGCCACCGGCATCTCCGCCTCGAGCGGCGCCAACGAGAGAAAGCGCCGGATGCCCGGCGCCGCCGCCAGGCGGACGATGAGCGCCTGGACCGCGCGGCTGCGGTCGGCGCCGAGCTCGGGGTCGGCGAGCAGGCGTTGGAGATGGAGCACCAGAGCCTCATCCCAATCCGGACGGTGGCGCACGATCCACTGCGCCGCCTCGCTCAGCTCGGCACGCGGGCTAGCGAGCAGCGGCACCACCCGCTCGACCGGGAGCCGAGCCGGCATCGCCTGGTCGAGGGCGATCAGGACCGCCCGCCACGCCGGCGCGGCTCCCGGCATATGCTGATCGGGGAGGCCAGCCCAGAGCGCCGCGAGGTCGGCATCGGTCGCATCGGCGAGCAGGCTCTCCAAGGCGTAGATGAAGGCATGCTCGAGCATGCGATCCGGGCTGTGCTCCGTGCCTCCGACTGCAGCCGCGGCGGCGGCAGGGGTCAGCGCGGCAGGGGTCAGCGCGGAAAGCACGGCGAGCACATTCTCGCGTCCGGGCGCGCCGCAACGGCCCAGGGCCTCCACCGCCACCCGCCGGACCACTGGCGCGTGATCGGCGAGCAATGCGCGCAGGGCCGGGGCCGCCAGCTGGTCCGACCACAGCGCGGCGAGCTGGGCCGCGACCGCGCGCACGCCGACGTCGCGATCAGCCAGCGCCGCTCGGCAGGCGCCGCGGGCCGCCTCGCCGGGAATCTGCGCGAGCGTCCACAGCACATTGCAGCGCGCATCGGCTGACGGCGCCACCGTCGTCGCCGCGGCGAGCGCCGCCACCGCCGCCTCGCCCTGGCGGCGCAGGGCCAGGGTGGCCCGCCGGCGCACGGCCGGGCACGCATCCCCGAGCAGCTCGGTCAGCGCGCCGACAGCGAGGTGCGCCCAGTCAAGGCGCTTGCCGTAGGCATCGTCCACCACCGTCGCGCCGATCTTCCGGACGCGGTAGATCGCCCCGCGCACGTCCGGCTTGGCGAGCTGGGAGGTGGGGCAGCAGATTTTGTACCAGCCGCCGGTGTTGGCGACGAGCAGGCTGCCGTCGGCGTCCTCGAGCACATCGGTGGGGTGGAAATCGATGCTCGTCGACCACACCAGATCGGTGTCGACGCTGGTGAAGGTCGAGCCCTGCGCGATCAGCTGGTGGCGGGTGACCTTGTGGAGGTTGAAATGGCAGACGAAGAGGTTGTCGAAGGCGTCGTCGCCGAACACCCGCGAGGAATAGACCGTCATGCCGCACGGGGCGGAAGCGCCGAAGTGGTCGAGAACCGGCATCAATTCGCCCGTGCGGCGGTGGCCGTCAAGCACGCTGTTGTCCTTGCCCCAGACGCCACCGAATACCGCATGGACCAGGCCGTCGCGGTGCCCAGCTTCCGGGAGCTGCACGAAGGTGCTGGTGAAGAAGCGCTCACCGCGCGAGGTCTGCACGGTCGCCACCGGGTTGTCCATGCCACCGGTCATGACCGGCTCGAAGCCGCTGCCGTCGGTGCGCTGGCGGAAGATGTGTGCGGCCCGGCTCGTCCACGGCTTGCCGGCGACCACATGCTCCTGCTGGGCGAAGGCGCCCTTACACCAGTAGATCATCCCATCGCGACCGAGGTAGGGTCCGTGCAGGTCGTTGGCGCAGGCGGTCAGGGTCTTGCCCTCGTACCACACCTCGCGCCGGTCGGCGCTGCCGGTGCCCTAGCTGTCGGTGAGCTTGAGGATGTTCGGCGCACCGCCGACATACAGCGAGCCGTCATACCACAGGCAGCCTTCGGGGAAGGTCAGCCCATCGGCGAACACGGTGGCCTGGGTGTAGTGCCCGTCGCCACGGCCATCGACCAGCCGCAGCACGCGATTGCCAGTGTCCTTGAGCACGTCCTGCCCGTGCGGGCTCTTCCCGGAGGAATCGGTGACATAGAGCGCGCCATCCTCATCCAGGGCAAGGGAGACCGGTCGCTGGACCAGGGGCAGGTCCGTCACCTTCTCGACCATGAACCCAGGCGCGACCGCGAGGGGTGGCGTGCCGGATTCCTCGGCACGCCCGCCGGAGGCCATCATCCAGGCGATCAGGCAGCAGCAGATCAGGCGCACCGCTGCCCACGCTACCCACGCTGCCCACCCCGTGGTCATGGTGTTCCTCCGACCATGGTGACGACCGCATAGGCTGGCAGCGTGCAGGAGATGCTGCCCGCCTGCGCTGTGAGGGCGGGCAGGGCGACGAAGCGTTCCTGCTCGGAACCGCGGAATTCCGTGAAGGAGTCCACTGCCGGTGTGCTGGGGATGCGCATCGTGCTCGTTCATGGCGAGGTTCCGGTATTGACCAGCACCACCGTCAGGGTGCCATCGCGATTGTGGACATAGGCGCTCAAAGCGACGGTCGGCAGTTCCGGGCTGACGTCAATGCGCACCGCGCCAGGCCGGACAAAGCGGAAGAAGTGCTTTGCCGCCGCAAACTTCCCGGATTTCGCCGCGCTCTTTGTGCTATCCATGTCGAGCCCGCCCTCGCGCTCCCCA
>JAYVMM010000579.1:0-4766 GCA_043758975.1 Planctomycetota bacterium
GTGAGCGCCACCCTCACCCCGCCGCACTACGTCAAGCAGCCGGCACAGAAGTTCGCCACCCTCGCCTGCAGCGCGCTGCCAGGCAGCCGCCTGGAATTCACCCTCGAATTCGCCCTCGACAGCGGTCGCGAAGTGGCGGAAGCGGCGATCACCCTCGGCGGCACCCCGCTCACGGTGACGCGCAGCGCGCACGGCTTCTCCGGCGGGCTCACCGTCAAGGAGGGGGGGGTGCTCGAGATCCGCCTCGCCGACCAAGATGGCATCGGGCCCAATCCCCAGCCACGCTTCCCGATCACCCTCATCGAGGACCGCAAGCCGGTGGTCGCACTCGACGGGCCGCGCCACCGCGAAGCGGTGACCGCGCGCGCGCGCGTCCGGCTGGCGATCGACGCTTCGGACGACTACGGCCTCGCCAGCCTGCAGCTGCTCACCGCGATCCTCCCCGGCGTCCCGCCCGCCGCCGGCGCCCCGGCGGCAGCGCCGGGGCCGACACCAGCGCCCGAGCCCGCTGCGAGCGCACCGGTGCGCCAGGAGACCCTGCGCTTCGACGATGTCGCCGGACGCACCGCCACCACGCGCACCACGGTGGTCGACCTCGCGCCGCTGGTCAAGGAAGGTGACCGGCTCCAGTTCACCGGTCGCGCCGAGGACGCCAACGACGTCTCCGGACCAGGCGTGGGCATGAGCCAGCCGCTCGAACTCAGGGTGGTGAGCGAGAGTGAGCTGCGCCAGGAGCTCGACCGCATGCTCGGCGAGGCCAAGGACCGCCTGGCGCAGGCACGCGAGGAACTCGGCGGCGGGCTGGCGAAGCCGGAGCGCCTGGTGCCGGCAAGCCGTGGCGCCAGCCTGCTCGCGGTCAAGGTCGGCGAACTGCTTGGGCAGGTGGTGCGGCGCTGGAGCGAGAACCAGCTGCCGGAAGACCAGCTCAAGCCCGCGCGCGAGGCGGCGGAGGTGGTCAATGGCAAGGCAGCGAAAGCGCTCAACGAGGCGGTCGCCGGCAGCGCGACGGCGGCGCGCAACGCCGACACCTACCTGGCCGAGGCAGAGAAGCTGCTCGCCTCGATGCTCCAGGCCGGTGACCTCACCCGCCTGCTCGCGACCCTGATCGAACGCGAGAAGGCGCTGACGCTGGAGAGCCGTGCCTTCGTCAAGGAATTCCTCACCAAGCCGCTCGATGATGCCGGCAAGGTGCGCCAGGCCAACCTCGCCCAGCGCCAGAAGGAGCTCGCCGACTTGGTCAAGGAGGTCGAGCGCCGCATCCTCGCGCTCACCTCCAAACAGCTCGAGAAGGCCCAGGACCTGGTGCGCAGCCAGGCCCCCGCCGACCAGCTGCAGCAGGCCGCGGCGGCGCTCGCTTCGAACAGCGAGCGCGCCGAGGCGACCACGCACCAGGAGACCGCCATCGCCACCATGGTGGCGCTGCTCAACCTGCTGCGCGGCAGCGATGCCGCCGGGGACCTGGCCAAGATGGCCGGCGCGCTGGCGGCGCGCCAGGAGCAGCTCAACCGCCGGCTCGAGGAGGGCGAGACGCCCAAGAGCCTGGAGGGGGAGCAGCGCAAGCTGCACGAGGACACCGAGCAGTTCCGGCGCCAGCTTGAGAAGCAACCGCAGGCCGAGAAGGCGGTCGCCGCCGCCACCCAGTCCCAGGGCGAGGCCGAGAAGGCGATGGCCGGCGATGATCGCGCCGGCGCCCAGCGCGAAGGCTCGACCGCGGCCAGCGAGCTGCGCGAGGCGCAGCGCCAGCTCGACGGCGAGCAGGACAAGAAGCCGGACGACAAGAAGAAGAAGTCGGCCGACGTGCTCGCGCTGCTACGCGAGCTGCACCATCTCCAGACCGTGCTGCTCGCCGACAGCCTGCCGGTGTTCACCCGCCTGGGCGACAAGGCGCTCGATTTCGCCGCCCAGCGCGATGTCACCGCCTTCGCCGAGCGCGAGGGCGACATCCTGCTGCGCCTGCGCGAGGAGGGCCTCAAGCCGGTCGAGAAGATGCCCATCGTGGTCGCGGCGATGAAACGCGTGGAACTCGCGCTCGACAAGGCCCAGGGCCTCCTCGCCGAGCCCGCGCTCGGAACCCACGGCATCCGCCTGGAGAAGATCGCCCTCGCCGAGCTCACCCGCCTGATCGAGATCGCCGAGAACATCCCGCCGCCGGAGAAGAAGGAAGGCGGCGGCAAGGGCGGCGGCAACGGCAACCAGGCGCCCTTCCCGCCCGGCGCCGAGCTGGCGCTGCTCGCCGCCACTCAGGAGGAGCTCTCCGCCCTCACCGCCGCCGGGCGCCCGGTCGACCTCGCCGGCATGCAGCAGGAGGTGAGCAAGCTGGTCGAACTGCTCGCCGCCAACAGCCGCCCGGGCAGCCGGCCCAGCCTGCTCCTGGCGCGCACCCTGCGCGCGATGAAAGTCGCGGGCGAGAACCTCAGTGCCGGCGACCGCGGACTGGCGACCCGCCATGAGCAGACCGCCGCCGAGGCGGCGCTGCGCCGGCTGATGGCCGAGGCCAAGGGCGGCGGCGGCAGCGATAACAAGCCGCAGCCGGATCAGAAGCGCCCGCAGAACCAGGGCAAACCGCCGCCGCCCAGCCCGAGCGCGCCGAGCGGCTCGCCCGGCGGCAACCCCGCCCCAGCGCCAGCGACCAAAGACGGCGGCAAGAACCCGATAACCACCGTACCCATCGACCCGACCAGGCAGCAGTTGCTGACCCTGCCGCAGGAGCTGCGCGACAAGCTGCTCGAGGCGCATAAGCAGCCGCTGCCGCCCGGCGCGCTGCCCATCTTCGAACGCTACCTCGAACTGCTCGAGGAGGCCAAATGAGGCGCGCACGCGCCTGCCGTGCCGGGGTTGCGAGGCTGCTGCTGGCGCTGCTCGCCGGGCACGCCCACGCCGCCGACATCGTCACCCCGGACCAGGTGGTCGAGCGCGGCCTGGCGGCGCTGCTCAAGCTCCAGGCGCCCGATGGCAGTTTCGACAGCGCCGCCGGCATCTCCAGCCTGTGCGGCATGGCCATGCTCGCCGGCGGACATAGTGCCACCCGCGGCGCCTACCGCGAGCAGAGCGCCCATACCCTGCGTTACGTGCTCGCCGCCCAGGACCGCCTCACCGGCTACCTCGGCGGCGATTCCGGCAACATGTACTCGCACGGTTTCGCCACCCTCTACCTCGCCGAGTCCTACGGCATGGCGCCCGACGCCGGGCTGCGCCGCAGCCTGGAGGCGGCGATCGACCTGATCTACCGCGCGCAGAACAGCGAGGGCGGCTGGCGCTACTCGCCGGCGCCGATCGACGCCGACCTCTCGGTGACGATCTGCCAGATCATGGCGCTGCGCGCCGCCAACAACATCGGCATCGGCGGCACTGCCTCGCAGGAGGTGATCAAGCACGCCATCTCCTACGTCAAGCACTGCGCCAATGGCGACGGCAGCTTCGGCTACCAGGGCGGCAGCGGCGGCTGGGGCACCAACGGCCCGCAGGGGGTGCCACGCTGCGCCGCGGGATGCATGAGCCTGATCGGCGCCGGCATCACCGACCCCGCCGACGCCATCCTCGGCCCATCCCTGCGCTTCCTGCGCAGCCATGTCTTCGAGCACCTCCAGGGCTCGGACAACTACTACTGGTACGGCGAGTACTACGCCGCCCAGGCGCTCTTCCACAGCCCGGACCCGGCGGATTGGGACGCCTACTGGGCCAAGGCCTGGCCGACCATCGCCAAGGCCCAGGAGAGCGATGGGTTGTGGACGCGCAGCGACAACGTCGGGCCGGCCTACAACAGCGCGATGGCGCTGATCATCCTGCAGATACCCAACAACTACCTGCCGATCTTCCAGCGCTGAACCGCCCGTCTGCAGCGGACGCCCGCCCCCCGCCCGCCATGCTTCCCACCGCCACTAACGCCGCCACCCCGCCCGCCGCCGCCACAGGAGCCCCTGCCGCGTCCGCGGCGGACGCCGCCGCCCAGCGCTACATCCACCCGCTGCGCATCGGCAGCCTGGAACTGAGCAACAACTTATGCCTGGCGCCGATGGCCGGCTTCACCAACGTCGCCTTCCGCCTGATCGCCAAGGAGGTCGGCGGTTGCGGCCTGGTGGCGAGCGAGATGGTAGCGGCGATCGGCACCAACCAGCACGGCGGCGAGGAGCGCTTCCGCGTGCTGACGCGCAACGTCGCCGCCGAGAAGCCGTTGGCGATGCAGGTCTACGGGCGCGAGCCCGAGCTATGCGCCGCCACCGCCGCCGCGCTCGAACGCGCCGGCGCCGACCTCGTCGACCTCAATTGCGGCTGCCCGGTCAAGAAGGCCAAGCAGTCCGGCTGCGGGGTGGCGCTGATGAAGGAGCCCGCGCAGGTCGGGCGCATCATCAAGGCGATGTGCGCGGCCACCACCCGTCCGGTGACGGTGAAGATCCGCCTCGGCTTCGACGCTGCCAACCGCAACATGGTCGAGGTCGCGCTGGCGGCGGTGGAGAACGGCGCCCAGGCGGTGTTCGTCCACGCCCGCACCGGTGAGAGCAAGCACGGGGTGGCGGTCGACCTCAGCGGTGTGGCCGAGGTCAAGCAGGCGCTGCTGCGCCTGGGCGGCGACGCCATCCCGGTGATCGCCAATGGCTCCATGGATACCGCCGAGGCCATCCGCGCTGCGCGCGACCAGGCCGGCGCCGATGGCTACCAGATCGGACGCGCAGCCTGCGGCGACCCCTGGCTGTTCCGCAACCTGCTCGCCGAGCTCACCGGGGGGCCGCGCTACACCCCGACGTTGCCGGAGCGCCGCGCCCTGCTGC
>JAYVMM010000580.1:0-1933 GCA_043758975.1 Planctomycetota bacterium
ACGGACCGCCGGCGCCACCTTCGCCGGCTCAGCCCTCCGCCTGCACGAGGAAAGGCTGGAGGTAGGGGCGCTTGCGCATCTCCTGGAGGTCGGCCTCCATCAGCTGCTCGAGCGACCATTGCTTCTCGGGCACGGTCTGCTGGCGGTAGATGCGGTCGGCGACCAGCCAGAGCAGGAACAGCTTCTCCGGCTTGGCCTGCCCATGCCCGAGCGCGACCAGGCGCTGGGCGGCGGCGAGCAGTTCGGTTACACTGGCGATTCCGCTCAGCGCGGCGAGGTGGCGCTGGCCTTCGAAGTCGAGCGCCGACCACGCGGTGCCGGCGCTCGCGGCATAGAGGCTGGCCCAGTAGAAGCACTGCGTCGCTTCCATCAGATAGGGGTCGTCATGGCTGCCGTCCAGCACCCCGCACAGCTCGGCCATCTCCTCGCCCCAGCGCGCCAGCAGCAGGGCGCGGTCAGGCTTGGCCAGCATGCCCACCGTCCCGGAGACGCGCTCGCCCTTGGCGCTGAGGAAGTCGCTCAGGGTCGCGGCCGATTGCGCCAAGCTGAGATAGATGCCGTAGATGCGGCGGGGCGTGGCCATGGGCTCGGGATCCTCGCGGCCAGCGCTTGCGCACAAGCGCCGCACCGGCGAGCGGCCTGCGGATTCTGCTTGCCGCGTCTTCCATCGTTCCATAATGATGGAACGATATAAGGATCACTCATGAGCACAAGCGCCGCCCGCACCACTGCGACCGCCCACCGCCTCGACCATGTGGTCGCCGATCTCGGCCTCGCCGACTGGGGGCGCAAGGAGATCCGCATCGCCGAGCATGAGATGCCCGGTCTGATGGCGATCCGCCGCAAGTTCGCCAAATCCCAGCCGCTGAAGGGCGCGCGCATCGCCGGCTCGCTGCACATGACCATCCAGACCGCGGTCCTGATCGAGACCCTGCAGGCGCTCGGCGCTGAGGTGCGCTGGGTGAGCTGCAACATCTACAGCACCCAGGACCATGCCGCCGCCGCGGTTGCCGCCGCCGGCACGCCGGTGTTCGCCAAGAAGGGCGAGACCCTGGAGGAGTATTGGGACTACACCCACCGCCTCTTCAGCTGGCATGATGGCGGCACCCCCAACCTCATCCTCGACGATGGCGGCGACGCCACCCTGCTCGTCCACCTCGGCGCCGAGGCGGAGAAGAATCCCAAGCTGCTCGAGCGCAAAGCGGAGAGCGAGGAGGAGGAGATCCTGCTCGCTTCGATCAAGCGCACCCTGGCCAAGGACCGCGCCTTCTACTCGCGCATCGCCGACGGCATCCTCGGTGTCAGCGAGGAGACCACCACCGGGGTGCACCGTCTCTACGAGATGGTCAAGCAGGGCCGTTTGCGCTTCCCCGCAATCAACGTCAACGACTGCGTGACCAAGTCGAAATTCGACAACCTCTACGGCTGTCGCGAATCGCTGATCGACGGCATCAAGCGCGCGACCGATGTGATGATCTCGGGCAAGAAGGCGGTGGTGTGCGGCTACGGCGACGTCGGCAAGGGCTGCGCCCAGGCCTTCCGCGGCCAGGGGGCGACGGTGTTCGTCACCGAGATCGACCCCATTTGCGCGCTCCAGGCCTGCATGGAGGGCTTCCAGGTGGTGACGGTCGACGCCGCCGCGGCCTGGGGCGACATCTTCGTCACCACCACCGGCAACGTCGATGTCATCACGCGCAAGCACATGGACGCGATGAAGCACAACGCCATCGTGTGCAATATCGGCCATTTCGATTCCGAGATCCAGGTCGCCAGCCTCAAGGACCTGCACTGGGAGGAGATCAAGCCCCAGGTCGACCACGTCTGCTGGCCGGCCAAGGGCGGCAAGCCCGAGAAGAGGCTGATCCTGCTCGCCAAGGGCCGCCTGGTGAACCTCGGCTGCGGCACCGGCCACCCGTCCTTCGTGATGTCGAAC
>JAYVMM010000581.1:0-6364 GCA_043758975.1 Planctomycetota bacterium
GCCGTCTGCCAGGAGTGCGATTGTCGCCCTCGTCGATGGCTCTGTCGAGCGGCTTATCCGGAAAAGCTGTGCGGAACTCTTCCGGGTGCACCCTGGCAACCTCTGCCGTAGGCATCCATTCCGAGCTTGGATGATCTGACACCGGGTCAATTATGTGAGCCGCCGTGGGCTTCATCGTTGGCCTGGATGTGCATGCCGTGTGGCGGCGGGGGTCCGCGAGGCGGGTCGCATCCTTCACCTGAGCAGGTGATCGCCAGCGACAGCGCCGTGCTCCTGCCGGCCATTGCTCGCACGCCACGCTCGATGCGCACCACGCGACCGAGCAGCACTGCGCTCGCATGATCGACGGGGCTATCCAGGGCGATGGCCTGCCGACCGCACAGCTCCGCGGTGACCATCGCCGCCAGCATAGCCGCCAGTGCTGCGGCGCGCGCACACGGGATCGCCGCACGCGCGCTGGTGGTCATGGTCCGGTCCTGCCGCATGCGCGCTCCTCGGTCTTGGCTTTGTCATTCGCAGACGCAGGGTCGGTGATCGGGTCGTTCCCTCCGACTTGGCCACGCACGTCCGTTTCGCTGATCATCGGAATCGAGTCTCCCTCGGCGTACGAGTTCTCCAATCCATCCCAGTCCGCCAGCGCATCGCCTTGGCGGCGACCTCAGCCATCGCATTGATCGCGGCGCTGCCTCTGCGGACTGCAGGCCAGCCGATGTCGCCGCCGGCTGCGCCCCCGGCGCTGCCAGCGCGGGTAGCCGACACCACGCTGGCGTAGGTCGCCGCTTTGGCACCGCGCTCAGGCATGAGTGCGGTCGCGCAGGAAGGCACCAGCGCCGCTACGGCGGCGCCACCGCCCGCCGATGCGCAGCCGAACTTCGCAACGCACGGCTTTCTCGCCACCTTTTTCGACCGCAGCTGCCGCCCGCCGCCTTCCCCGCAATCTCTGGACCCGCCGCCGATGAGGTCCGGGATGCGGTGGCCGCGCTGAAGAAGAATGGTCTCGAGCTGAGCGATTGCCCTCGCGCTCATATTTAGGGCTTCGCCGCGAAGAGCCTGCGCAGCAGCATCGCGGGGATCCTCGCCAATGAGAGTCGTCGCGATTTCAGTTGCCACCTGGCCGAATCGCCCCTCCTGTTATAGTTCTGCCGCTGCGATATCCAGGGTGTCGTACGGGTGCCGGCCAAGAGGGCGCTGCAGCGCGTGGAGTCCAAGGTTCCGACTGAGGTCCTCACTCGACTGGATCAGCTACTGCTGCTGGCAAGCGCAACAAGGGTCGATGCCGAGGGGGAATCCACCTTCGACCTGCGCGTCCCGGTCGAGCTATCGATGATCTGGCTGGATACGACCAGTGCCGGGCTGGACATCCACCATTCCGCAGATAGGACGCTTCTGCGCGATGCCACGCACTGCATCATGGCGGCCATCAAGATCATCCGCCGGCATGGTCTTCCACTCTGCGAATTATAGCCCCCACGGAGGTGCGCCGATGTCGACCATCATCCCGCCGTCTTCCGCGGTCCACAGCATCATGGAGCACGTTCCCATCGGCGTGATCGGATTCGATGCCGGCCTGATAGTTGTTGGAGCGAGCCGTCACGCAGCCGAGATGCTCGCCTACACACAACGCGATCTAGTCGGGATTCCGCTGCGGGACGCGATCGAGAATGCGCTGGGCGCGGACGCCGCACGCAATCTCGGCCAACATGCTGCGACCGTGATCCAGACGGGCAAGCCCACCGCCTGGAGCTCGTGCCGGCTGACAGCGGGTGGCGGACAACGCTTCGTCGACTGGGAAGTCCGTCCGATGGAGACCGCCGGCGGCAAGGGCGCGCTACTGACGCTGATTGATGTCACGGAACGCGAGCAGGCTAAAATGACCATCGCCGCTGCGGAAAAGAGCCTACGCATCTTCTCGGATGCGGTACTCGACCATGCCTTGATCACGACCGACGTCCGAGGCCGCATTCTGGATTGCAACGCCGGCGCCGTGCTGATCACCGGGTACACCAAGGACGAGCTGGTCGGCAAGCCAATCTCCACCATCTATGCCCGAAGTGATATGGAGGCGGGGGTGCCGGAGGAGGAATGGAGGGCGGCGTCCGCCCAGGGTAGCGTCACGCACAAGCGTTGGCACCCCGGCAAGGATGGTAGGCGCTACTTTGCCGACGGCGCAATCACGGCCCACACGCTCGCCGATGAGCTGCCCCGCTTCACCGTGGCCTTCCGCGATACCACAGAAGCTGTCCGCCGCGTGGAAGCGCTAGAGCGACTGAGCGCCGAGCGCAAGGAGGCCATCGCGACCCTCACTAGCGCGAATACCCAGCTGGAACAATTCACATCGGTTGCCTCACATGACATGCAGGAGCCGCTGCGCATGGTGACCACCTATCTTACGATCCTGCGCGCCCGCTATGGCGGGACGCTCGACGCTCGGGCCAGCGAGTATATCGAATTCGCGATCGACGGGGCCCAGCGCATGGGCCGCCTCATCCGCAGCCTGCTGGACATCGCGCGCATCGACCACGGCGAGGTGGCGCTTCAGGAGATCAGCGCCGACCAGGCTTGCGAAGAGGCGCGGAAAAATCTCGAGCATGTGGTGACCGAAACCGGCGCTACCGTCGCCTGCGCGCCGCTAGGCCCGGTGTATGCAAACAAGGACCTGCTCGTTCGCCTCTTCCAGAATCTGATCGGCAATGCCCTCAAGTATGTTGCAAAAGGCCAACGCCCGCGGGTAGTAGTGGATGCGCAAGATCGGGGGTCGATGCGGGTGATCCAGATTGCGGACAACGGCATCGGTGTCTCGCCCGAGGACCAGACGCGCATCTTCGATGCGTTCGAGCGCGTGCATGGACGTGGCGAATATGGCGGGTCCGGGTTGGGTTTAGCTATCTGCAAGGGCATCGTTCAGCGTCTTGGCGGGACGATTGCTATCCAGTCCGAGATAGGCCGCGGGTCCACCTTCAGCATCGAGCTGCCGCGCAAGCCGGCGCAGTGAATAATGGCCTCGCCTATTTGGAGTGATTTCGCCCGCATGAGATCCAATGCGATCGAAGAGCCCGGTCTGGTTCAGCGGAGCGCGAGTGGACCGCTGCTATCGACGAAGCCCTTCACTGGCACACCAGCTGCATTCACCATGGTCACATACAGATTGGCCAGAGGCTGCTGGTCATAAGTCACGTGCTCGCCGAGCTTGAACCGGCCGCCTGCATGGCCGGCGATCAAATTGGGCAGGTCGGTATCTTCATGCCAGCTCGCCATGCCGCCGCCGAAATGGACGAGGGAATTGTCTAAGAGGGTGGATCCATCCGCTTCGCGAATGGATCTCAACTTTCCAAGAAGATACGCGACGTGGCCCATGCGTAGGCGGTCGACCTTGCCCATCTCGATCGGGCCAGTGTGGCTGTAGCCGTGGTAGGTGTCGTTGAGACCCTCCTCCTTGTAGACGTCGCCCATATGGCCGAGAATCACGGTGGCGATGCGGGTCTGGTCGGTCTGCATTGCCAGCACGAGCACGTCGAGCAGCACGCGGATGCGCGGGCCGAAGTTGCCGGCGGCGGCTTGCGGAGTGTCGACGCTCAGCGCTTGGCCGACACCCGCGATGCGCTCGCCCAGCTTCGCGCCGGCCGGAGGCTGGGGGAGCGGCACGTCTTGCCACTTGCGCGCCTGCGCGATGCGCGCCTCGAGGTCACGAAGATGCGTCAGATAGTCGTCCAGGCGCTCGCGGTCGGACACACCTAGAGCAGTGTACAACTTTTTGGTTTCGGCCATCACGCCATCCAACACGCTGGCGCGCTGGGTGAAGCGGAACTCGGCGTGGGCGCGGTCGACGGCGCTGCCGCTGGTGAAGAGTCGGTTGAAGACATCGTAGGGATTCCACTCGGCCGGGATCGGCGATCCGGTCTCGGTGTAGCTGATGGTCATGCTGCGGTCGTGGGTCAGGGACAGTGACGGCAGGCGGGTGTTTCCGCCCAGCTGCCGAGCTGCCACTTGATCGATCGACACCCCGTTTCGGCAGGCCACGCCTGGCACTCGGAAAAGATCGACCGCGGTCAAATGGCACATCGGATCTTGCACGTGGCGCACCACCGTGCCACGCGTGAAGGCGCCGCGGTGGTAGAGCCCGCTCAGGATGCTCATGTCGTCCTTGAAGGGCAGCAGCGGTTCGAGCGACGCCAAGGGCTTGATTTGCTTCAGCAGGTCCTTGTTCGGCAGGTACAGCGCTGGATTTACAACCAGCTCCTTGGAGTCGGCCCAGGCGCGCCCGCTGAGAGCAGGCTTGTAGGCAGGCATGTACATGCCGCAGCCGGCATAGAGCCACACCAAGCGCACCGGCGGCTTGGCCGCCGCAGGTTCGGCGCCAGACAGGCGGGCAGCCGGCACCATCGCCTCCAGGAAGGGCAGGGCGATGATCCCGGCTATTCCGCGCAGCACATGACGACGTGAGAGACTGGTGCGCATGGGTGGTTCCGTTATCAGTGGACCTGGAAGATCGGGCTCTCGACTAAGCCAATGATTAAATCCTGGAAACGGAAATTGTCCTTGACGGCTGCCTTGACTATGCGCTCGAGGTCGTTCTCGTCGCGCAGCAGGTGGCGGCGGCCGAGGGCGTAGGACAGCAGGCGTTCGCCGAAGCCGCGCGCGAAGCGCTCGCGGTTGGCCATCAGCCACTTCTTCAGATCCGCGTCGCCCTTGCCGCTGAAACCGCCGATGGTGAAGGAGTCGTCGATGGGGAAGCGTGGGAAGGGCGCCCACTGCTCAAGCTTGAAGCGCTGGCGCATCGCGGAGGGGCTGCGCACCGGGCTGCCGGGGTCAGTCCACAGCTCCTCGCGGTCGCGCCATTCGCCAATCACGTCGTAGTGCTCCAGCGCCTTGCCCAGTGGGTCGAAGCGGCTGTGGCAGCCGGCGCAGCTGGATGCCGTGCTGTGCTTGAGGAACTGCTCTACCGCGGTGTTGGCCTCGCTACTCTCAGGCAGCACGCCCTTCACGCTCGGCGGAGGTGGCGGCGGGCGGCGGTTGAAGACCTTCTCCAGAATCCACGCACCGCGACGCACCATCGAGGTACGGGTGTTCTCGCTGGTGAGGGCCAGGCAGCCGGCCATCGTCACCAGCCCGCCGCTGCGGTCAGTGGGCAGCGTCACCCGGCGCAGCGTGCCGCCGGTCACCGGCGCGAAGCCCGCGCGCACCAGCGGCGTGGTCGACCAGAGCGATGGTAGATGGTAATGGTCGGCCAGACGGTCGTTGATGAAGGCGTAATTGCAGTCGAGCAGATCGAACAGCGACAGGTTGCCGTTGAGCAGATACGCCATCATCGCGCGTGGCTCTTCAGCCATATCGGCGCGCAGCAGCCCGGGCTTGTCAAAGCGCGCATAGAGGCTCGGTTCGGGCATGATGCTGGACAGTCGCGCCAGACCAAGCCACTCGTTGGTGAAGCGGTCGGTGAAGGCCCGGCTGCGCGGGTCACCCAGCAGGCGGCGCGCCTGGGAGCCCATGGAGGCGCGCAGGCGACCGGTGTCGGCCAGCGCCGCCAGCTCGGCGTCCGGCGGACCGCCACACAAGAAGTAGGACAGGCGCGTCGCCAGTTCGTGCTCACCCAGCCTGCGGCCCGTCGCTCCCGGCTCGATCAAGAAGAGGAAGTGGGGTGACATCAGCGTCTGCTGGATGGCCATGCGCAATGCCTCGTTGTAGCGGTTGGCGGCCTCCGGCGCTCCTGGCGCAGCGAGCAGCCTCTCGGAGTTGGCCACTAGGTCGGCGAAGTGCTCGGCATCGCCGGCGGCGAGTGGGCGGCGGAACAGCTTGGGCAGCAGCCAGTGCGCGATGGCGGCGCTGTCCTTGGCATTGATGGCGACCGCGTTCTCGCGCTGGAAGCGCGAGAAGGGCCAGCCATCGGGATGGAGCGGGCCCTCGACCTCCAGCGCGAGCTCCTCGAAATACGGGAAGGGATAGGGCGCTTCCGGACTGCCTGCCGCGCGCTTATGGTTGCGCTCCTCCCACCCCCGCAGCTCGTCCCATACGCCGATCTGGGAAAAAGTGCGAGTCAGGGTGGCCGCCTCCGGATCGGGCGTGGGGATGCGCCGCGGCGAGAGGCCGCGCGCGCGCAGGTCGTTGTTGTCGGGGAAGCCGTTGACCCAGCGCAGATCCAGGCTGGTGGTACCGGTCTGATGGACGGGGGTGGTGAACGCCACCGTCATCGGCTCCCCCTCGCGGATCGTCGCATCCTGGCAATTCACCACGTGGTCGCCGAACATGAAGCGGAACGACGGCACGAAGCCAGGGCGCCCGCCCAGATTGCGGGGAATGGCCTTCATGCTCACGGTGTAGTAGCCGGGTTTCAGGTGGACCTCGGCGAAGAGGTGGTCGCCGATCCACC
>JAYVMM010000582.1:0-1522 GCA_043758975.1 Planctomycetota bacterium
CCCCCCGGCGGTGTCGAGCGGGCTGCGGCTCATGGAATCTTCATCGGATCTTCGGTTTCAACCGGCATGCTGGCCGGGGCTGTGCTGCATTGCGCAACATATTCCACGGAATACACGCTGTCGCAGTGGGCGAGCCGCGCCGTCCCGCCTGCAGTGGAATGCCTACGCCGTTGCCTGCTGCTCCGCCCACTCGCAGGTTGCGCCCGCATGGACGCTGGAGCCGACCTACCTTGGACAGGATTCCGTGGCCTACCTCGCCACGCGGATTAGAATGAGCCACTGTGTCCCACCTGCCCGCATTCCTGCACGTCGATGATAGCGAGAACGACCGCGACCTGTTCGCGCGCGCTTTCGCTGCGAGTGGTGTGCGCGCGGCGCTGCACAGCCTCGGCGATGTGACCCAGCTGCTGCTCTACCTCAACCAGCTCGGACCCTTCATCGGCGCCCGCCGCCCGCGCCTGATCATCCTCGACCTGATGATGCCGCACTACGATGGCCACGCCATTCTCGACCTGCTCAAGCACAACGTGCGCTTCCGCACCATCCCGGTGGTGGTGCTGACCGGCAAGCAGGGCAGCGAGGTCAGTGAGCGCTGCCTCGAGCAGCAGGCCGATGAGTACTGCATCAAGCCGCCCTCCCAGCTCGAGCTGGTGGAGCTGATCCGCGGCTTCGATCGCTGGCTGGTCGGCTCGTCGACCTCGCTGCCGGCGACCCCCTCCTCGATCTGAGCCGGCGCGCGCAGCGTCCGCTCCAGTGCCCGCCGCGCGCACCATCCGGCGATGGCGGGCGCCACCATGCCCCCTACGCTCGGCGGCATGTCCGATGGCGATGCGACCTTGGTCCTGGTCCCGGCGGCGATCATCGCCGTGCAGGGGCTGTGCCTGTTCTTCGCCATGGCCAGCGAGCGCCGCCACCGCCTGGTCAACGACCTGCCGCTGTCCAAGTCCAGCGGGGTGTTCATCGGCCTAGTCGAGCTGCTCGGGCGCGTCGAGTGCGTAGCACCCCTGACCAGCAGCCTGGCCGAAGTGGCGTGCGTCTGGTATCGCTGGTCGGTGGCGGAATCCTGGTCGCGCCAGGAGACCGAGACCTATACCGACGACAAGGGCCACACCCAGACCCGCACCGTCACCCGCAGCGGTTGGACCACGGTGGCGAGCGGCGGCGAGGAGCGCGATTTCGAGCTGCGCGACGACCATGGCACCATCCGCGTGGTGCCTGCCGGCGCCGACATCGAACCCGTAAGCAGCCTGTCCACCACCTGCTCCCGCTATGATTCGCTGTATTTCGCCAAGGGCCCGGCCCAGGAGGTGCGCGACTCCGACCACCGGCGGCGCTTCGTCGAGGACGTGCTGCCGCTCGGCGAGCTGCTCTCGGTCATCGGCCAGGCGCGCGAACGGCGCGATGCGGTGGCGGCGGAGATCGCGCGCGACCAGCACGCGCCGCTCTTCGTCATCACCACCCGCTCGGCGCGCGCGCTCAGCGGCAGCTACCGCCTCCACGCCGTGCTGTGGGTGCTCAGTGG
>JAYVMM010000583.1:0-4298 GCA_043758975.1 Planctomycetota bacterium
GACCGCTTCACCGTCGAGCAGCTCGCCGGTGACCTGCTGCCGCAGCCGAGCCAGGACACCCTGATCGCCACCGGGTTCCACCGCAACACCATGCTCAACGAGGAGGGCGGTATCGATCCGCTCGAGTACCGCTACTACGCCCTGGTCGACCGCGTTTCGACCACCGGCAAGACCTGGCTCGGGCTGACCCTGCAGTGCGCGCAGTGCCATACCCACAAGTACGACCCGGTGACCCAACGCGAATACTACCAGATCATGGCCTTCCTCGACAACGCCGACGAGCCGACCTACCTGCTGCGCCCGCAGGATTTCCACCAGCGCAGCCAGGAGGTCGCAGGCAAGATCAGTGCGCTGGCGACGCAGCTGCCCGAGCGCTTCGAGCTCTCCAACCCGATGATCTGGTCGGCGGCGACGGCGGCCACCATCACCACCAGCAGCGGCGAGAAGGGGGAGCAGCTCAACGACGCCTCGTTGATGCTCACCGGCCCGGGCGCGGCACGCGACGACTATGTGGTCGAATTCGATGCGCCCACCACCGAGGTCAGCGCCTTACGCCTGGAGGCGCTGCCCGACAAGGGCAACGCGCGCGGTGGGCCGGGGCGCTCGGCGAGCGGCAACTTCGTCGTCAACGAGCTGCGCGTGGCGGTGGCGCCCAGCGGCAGCCCTGACCAGCCGGTGCCGGTGCGCCTGGTCAAGGCCGAGGCCGACTACTCGCAGAAGGGCTACGACGTCGCGGGTGCCATCGACGGCGACCCCAAGACCGGCTGGGCGGTCGACGGCGACGCCATCGCCACCCCGCGCACCGCGACCTTCACTTTCGACCAGGCGGCGAAGCTGCCGGAGAAGGCTCACTTCGTCGTCCGCCTCGAACAGCAGTACGGCGACCAGCACACCCTGCGCCATTTCCGCATCAGCCTCGGTCGCCGCCACCGCATCGATGATCTCGCCGCGGAGCGCGCGCGGGAGATCGAGCGCGGCTTCGCCGGCTGGCTGGAGAAGGAGCAGGCCGCCAGCGTAAAATGGACCGTGTTGCGTCCCGCTAGCGCGACCTCGCAGGTGCCGGTGCTCAGCGTGCTCGACGACGACTCGGTGCTGGCGAGCGGCGACCAGACCAAAAGCGACACCTACGAGCTCACCTTCGCCCAGCTGCCGTCGCGCATCACCGCGCTGCGCCTCGAGGTGCTGCCCGACGAGAGCCTGCCCAATGGCGGTCCCGGGCGGGTCTACTATGAGGGCGCGCCCGGCGACTTCGGCCTCAGCGAGCTGAGTACCAGCGCGGACGGCGTCGCGCTGCATTTCGCCAAGGCGCTGGAGAGCTTCGCCAATGGCAAGAACCACGCCGCCAACGCCATCGATGGGCGCACCGACACCATTTGGTCGATCGACGGCGGGCAGGGGCGCGCGCACAACGCGGTGTTCGTGCTGGAGAAGCCGCTGCTCGCGGCCAAGACGCTCTCCCTCAGCCTGCTCTTCGAGCGCTACTTCAGCGCCGGCCTCGGGCGCTTCCGCATTGCCGTCACTGGCGACCCACCGCCGCCGGCGGCGAGCGAAATAGAGGCAGAGGTTGCGGCGATCATCGCCCGTCCCGCATCCGCGCGCACTCCCGCCGAGCTCGAGTCCCTGCGCAGAACCTACCTGCTGTCCGCGCCGGAGACCCAGAAAGTGCAGCGCGAGATCGCGGACCTGCGCCGCTCGCTGCGCGCCTTCCCCACCACCCTGGTGTTCACCGAGCGCGCGGCGGCGCATCGCCGCGCCACCTTCATGCACAATCGCGGCGAATACCTCCAGCCCACCGAGCGAGTGGAGCCCGAGGTGCTGGCGGTGCTGCCGCAGCTGGCCGCCGGCAGTGCGCACGACCGCCTGGCCTTGGCGCGCTGGCTGGTCGACCGCGGTAACCCGCTGACCGCACGGGTGACGGTCAACCGCCAGTGGGCGGCGCTGTTCGGGCGCGGCATGGTGCGCACGCTCGACGACTTCGGCTACCAGGGCGAGGCGCCGAGCAACCCGGCGCTGCTCGACTGGCTGGCGGTGTCCTTCATGGAGCAGGGCTGGTCGCTCAAGCAGCTGCAGCGCATGATTGTGCTGAGCGCGACCTACCAGCAGTCCTCGCGCGCCAGTCCGGCCCTGCTCGCGCGCGATCCCGGCAACCTGCTGCTCGCGCGCGGCCCGCGCTTCCGCCTCGAGGCCGAGCTCATTCGCGACAGCATGCTCAAGGCCTGCGGCCTGCTCTCGGCCAAGCTTGGCGGCCCGAGCGTCTATCCGCCGCAGCCGGCCAACGTCACCACCGAGGGCGCCTACGGCTCGCTCGACTGGAAGGTCAGCCAGGGCGAGGACCGCTACCGGCGCGGGCTCTATACGTTCAGCAAGCGCACCGCGCCCTACGCCATGTTCAACACCTTCGACGGCCCCAGCGGCGAGGCCTGCATCGCCCAGCGCGAGGTCTCCAACTCGCCGCTCCAGGCCCTGACCATGCTCAACGACAGCGTCATCCTCGAAGCGGCGCAGGCGCTCGGCGCGGGCATCAGCGCGCTGCCTGGCGGCGACGCCGAGCGCGCCACCGCGCTCTTCCGTCGCTGCCTGACCCGTCCGCCGGAGGCGGCGGAGCTCGCCCAGCTGGTGGCCTATGTCGCCGCCCAGCGCGCACGCTTCGCCAGCCACCAGCTCGACCCCGCCGGGCTCGCCGGCAGCGGCGCCGGCGATCCTGGTGAACGCGCCTGCTGGGTCGCGCTTGCGCGCGTCCTGCTCAACCTCGACGAAGCCATCACCAGGGGCTGACCGCCATGACCACCCGCTCCCCCGCATCAGCTAGCCCCGGCGATCCCCATGCTCGAGCGGCGCTGCACGCCACCCGTCGGCGCTTCCTCGCCCACTATGGCGTCGGCCTCGGCTCGATCGCCCTCGGCAGCCTGCTCGGCGGTGCCACCAGCGCGCGCGCGGCGGCAGGCGAGCCGCCGGTAAGCGGCGCGCTCGCGCCCAAGGCGCCGCACTTCAAGGCCACTGCCAAGCGCGTCATCCATCTCTTCATGGCCGGGGCGCCCAGCCACCTCGACCTCTTCGACTACAAGCCCGAGCTGACCAAGCTCGAAGGCAAGCCGCTGCCGCCATCGGTGATCGCCGGCCAGCGCTACGCATTCATCCGCTCCGATGCCGCGGTGCTCGGCCCGCGTTTCCCGTTCAAGAAGTGCGGAGCGTCCGGGCTCGAGCTCTCCGAGCTCACGCCCCACCTCGCCGGCATCGCCGACGACATCCTGATGATCCGCTCGCTGCATACCGACCAGTTCAACCACGCGCCGGCGCAGATCTTCCTCAACACCGGCTTCGCCCAGCCCGGGCGTCCGAGCCTGGGCTCGTGGGTGCTCTACGGCCTGGGCTCCGAGACCAGCTCGCTGCCGGCCTACGTGGTGATGTCGACCGGCGCCGGCATCAGCGGCGGCTCGGCGAACTGGGCGAGCGGCTTCATGCCGACCATCTACAGCGGCTGCCGCTTCCGCAACCAGGGCGACGCCATCCTCGACACCTCCAACCCGGCGGGCGTCGACGCCCGCCTGCAACGCGATTCGCTCGACCTCGCCAGCGCGCTCAACCAGCGCCGCCTGGCGCAGGACGGCGACCCCGAGATCGCCACCCGCATCGCCTCCTACGAGCTCGCCTTCCGCCTGCAGACCTCGGCGCCCGAGCTGATGGACCTCAAGAACGAGAGCAAGGAGACCCTGGAGCTCTATGGCTGCAGCCCCGAGAAGCCGTCCTTCGCGCGCGCCTGCCTGCTCGCGCGCCGCATGATCGAGCGCGGGGTGCGCTTTGTGAACATCTACCACGAGGGCTGGGACGCGCACTCGGACGTCGCCGGCAACCATAAGGACAACTGCCAGAAGACCGACCAGGCCTCGGCGGCGCTGGTGACCGACCTCAAGCGGCGCGGCCTGCTCGACGACACCCTGGTGATCTGGGGCGGCGAGTTCGGGCGCACGCCGATGGTCGAGTCCAACGCCGCCCTCGGGCGCAGCCTGGGACGCGACCACCATCCGACCGCCTTCTCGATGTGGATGGCCGGCGGCGGGCTCAAGCGCGGCATGAGCTATGGGCGCACCGACGATCTCGGCTTCCACGTCGAGGAGAATCCGGTGCACGTCTATGATCTCCAAGCGACCATCCTGCATCTCCTCGGCTTCGACCACGAGCGCTTGACCTACCGCCACGCGGGGCGCGACTTCCGCCTCACCGACGTCTACGGCAAGGTGGTCAAGGACCTCATCGCCTGAGCGCCTGCGCGGCTGATCGCCTGAGCACCTGGGCAGGTG
>JAYVMM010000584.1:0-5651 GCA_043758975.1 Planctomycetota bacterium
GGACGCGCCCCTGGCTGGCGGTGATCACCGCCTTGCCGGGTTCGACCACCACCCGCGACAGCGGGCTGGCCACTTCGATCGCTTGGCTGGCCGCGGTGCGCTCGATCGCGACGATGTCGAGCCGCCCATGGTCGAGCTGGACGTGTGGACGCGCGCCCTCGGCCAGCTGGTCGATCTGGCTGTCGCCGGAGATGGTGAGGTGGAGCTGGGTCCGCTCGAGCTGGATGCCGAGCACTGAGCCGACGGAGGTCTGCGCCCCGCTCCCGCTCGCCAGCTGGTCGCCGATGGCGGCCCCGCGACGATTGCCATCGCGGATCAGCACCGCTTCGTTGATCGCGCGCTCGACATGGGCGAAAGCCGGCGCCGCTCCCGGCGCGCCGGGAGCGCCGGGAGCGATGGCGGGGCCATGCCCCCCCGACGTGGCCCACACCGCGAGGATGGCGATCAGGCCGAGCCCCAGCGCACCGAACGCGAGGTACATCGGGGTGCGCGAAGCCGGCGGTACGTCATCCTCCTCGGCAGGCCGCGCCGCCAGGGCGGCGCCGCTGCCGATGCGGTGCTGGCCGGAGCGCCGCAGAGCAGCAGGCGCGCTCGGCGCGGGCGGGCGGGCTACGGGCGTGCGGGCCGCAGGCGGGCGCGTCTTGTGGATCGATGACGAGGGCGGTTGGGTGCGCGCCCCTGAATTGCGCCGCACCTCGCTGAAGTTGGTGGTCCGGCGTCCAGGGCCGGCACCGCCCTCGCCTGCGTTCGGCGCGGGCGCCGAGGGCGGCGGGCCCATCATCAGGCGGCTGCTCTCGTGGCCGGCACCCAGACGGGCGACCACCTGCTGGACCAGATCGCGCGTCAGCGGTCCGAAGAGGGCATGGAGCAGGCGGTCGAGGCGCACCTGGATGATGACCATGGCGGCGACGCCCTCGCTGCGGGCGACCTCCTCGGCCAGGGCGGCGCGCTCCTCCTCCCTCAGCCGCCCATTGAGGTAGCCCTCGACCAGCGCCGGCAGGGCGGGCGGGAACGCCACCGCGCCCACGCTGCCCTTCCAGTCGAGGGCGCGACGCACGGTGAACAGCGCGCCCGCGAGCGCTTCCGCATCGAGCCCGGTGGCGGCGCACAGGGCCTGGCCGGTGAGGACGTCGGTGTAGCGGCTGCTGATCAGCTGCTGCGAGGACTCGGGCAGCTCGGTGTAGCGCACCCCCACGCTCTGGCCGGCGCTGTTGCTCGGGGTGGACTGCGCCTGCAGCGCAGCCTCACTAGCGGCGGCCAACACTTCGATGAGGTGGTCGCCGCTGGACTGCGCCGCACGCTTCTCCTCCTCAAGGCGCTGACCGAGCTGGGCCAGCGCCAGCTGGCGCAACCAGGTGAAGATCGCCGGGGTGGCCGGACAGTCGATGAGCTGGCGGCGGGCATCGCCGATGGTCTCGGCGAACACCCGCTCGGCGATCAGCGCTGAGCAGGCGAAGGTGCCGATGAACACCCGCAGGTCGCGCTGCGCAGAGGCAATGATGTCGATGAAGGCCTGCGAGTTGCCGCGCTGGGCCTGCTCGATCAGTACCGTCAGTTCTTCGGCCTGCATCCCGCCCTCCCGCATGCGCTTCGTTTTCTGACCGGAACCGGAATCGGGCGCCTCCGGCGTGGCCACAGGCTATCATCGGGGGAATCGCCGCTCAATACCGGCCTGGGCCGTGGCGCCAGGGCCATTCACCCGCCTCCGGGGGGAGCCGGATGGCTGCCCTGGCCCCCCTGGCACCCCCATAGGCGGCGACATGATGGCGGCATGCTGGTCCTCGAGGCGGTCGAGAAGTCCTTCTACGACCCCGGTCGAGGCGAGGTGCGGGCGCTCGATGGCGTATCCCTGAGCGTGGGCGCCGGGGTCACCGCGCTGCTCGGGGCCAACGGCGCGGGCAAGAGCACGCTGCTGCGCCTGGTCACCACCCTGCTGACGCCCGACCGCGGACGGGTGCTGGTGGACGGCTGCGACACGCGCAGCCACGCCCAGGCCATCCGCGCGCGCCTGGGCTACCTCTCCTCGACCACGCGCATGTACCCGCGCCTGACCGGGCGCGAGCTGCTCGCCTACAGCGGTGGCTTCTTCGGCCTGCGCGGCGCCCAGCTGCGCGAACGGGTGGCGGCGATGGAGGCACTATTCGACCTCGGGGTGTTCCTCGACCAGCGCATCGACACCCTCTCGACCGGCCAGCTCCAGCGCGTCAACCTCGCGCGCACCCTGCTCAGCGATCCCGACCTGCTCATCCTCGACGAACCGACCACTGGGCTGGACGTGCTGGCGGCGCGCGCGGTGGTCGAGGCGGTGCGCGCCGCGCGCCGCCCCGGACGCCTGATCCTCTTCGCCACCCATGTGCTGCGCGAGGTCGAGCTCGCCGCCGACCAGCTGGTGGTGATGAGCAACGGGCGTATCGCCTGGCGTGGCGCACCCGCGGAGCTGGGCCGCGGCGAGGCCCTGGAAGCTGCGGTGCATGCGCTGCTCGCGCGCCCTGGCGACGCATCACCGCCGGTGACGGACCATGCGCCGCCGGCCGCCGGGGCCGCGGATGCTCCGGTCGCTGCGGTCGCTGCTGATTCGGCTAGCCCGGAGAGCCCGGCGGCGGCACCATGACCGGGCTGCGCCACATCCTGCACGTCTTCCGCAAGGACGGCCTCGAGATCGTGCGCGACCGCCGCACGCTGTTCGTCAACATCGTGCTGCCGGCGATGCTCTATCCGTTCATCGCGCTGTTCATGATCGAAGTGATGCAGATCACCCGCGCCCAGCAGGTCGAGCCCCCGCGCCTGGCGCTGCTCGACGGGGCCAGCCGGCTGCTGCCCTACCTCGCCGCGACGACCCGCCCGGCCCACGCCCATGCACGCGCCCCCCTCCCGGGCGCGCCTACGGGGCCTGAGGCGCAAGCCGAGGTGCGGGTGAGCGAGCTGCCGGTCGCGCTGCAGGAGCGCCTGCGGCGCGGCGCCATCGAGCTCGACCGCCTGGTCCACATCGAGCGCCACGACCAGAGCCCGGAGCAGCTCGCCCGCCGCAGCGCGCTGCGCGCCGAACTGCTCGCGCTGTGCCGCGAGCACGACCTCGCCGGGGTAGTCGCCGCGCTGCCCGGTGGCGGCCCGCCGCTGCGCCTGATGCTGCTCACCGACGAGGCCCATCTCCACGCCGCGCTCGCCGAGGAGGTGCTCGGCGACGCGGTCGAGGCGCTGCGCCATGCCCTGGTGGTGGAGCAGCTGGCGCACGCCGGCCTTGAGGAGGGCGCGCTGCGTCCGCTCGCCTGCGAGTCGGTCGGCCTCGCCCCCCCGGCGGAGACCGTGCGCATGCGCATGGCCGGCTTCATCCCCCTGCTGCTGGTGATCATGGCCGCGGTCGGCGCCTTCTATCCCGCGCTCGACCTCATCGCCGGCGAGCGCGAGCGCGGCACCCTCGAGAGCCTGCTGTCGTGGCCGGTTGCGCGGCGCGACATCTTCCTCGGCAAGCTCCTGGTCACCTGCTCGGCCGCCGCGGCTTCGGTCGCGCTCAATCTCACCTCGCTGGCGGCGACCATGGCGCTTGCCGGCCACCAGCTGGCGAGCGCGGGCGCCGACTTCTCCGGCGCGCTGTCAGCCGGCGCCGGCACCCTCGCGCTCAGCTTCGTCGCCCTGGTGCCGATCACCGTCACCCTCGGCGCGCTGTCCTTGGTACTCGCCGGCCTCGCCGCCAGCGCCAAGGAGGCGCAGAACTACCTCACCCCGCTGCTGCTGGTGGTGCTGGTCGCGGCGGTGGTGGCTGCAGTGCCGGAGACCCGCGCCAGCCTGGTGCTCGACCTGGTGCCGATCACCGGCTCGGTGCTGGCGCTCAAGGAAAGCCTGCAGACCCACCGGCTACCCTGGCTGCATCTCGCGCTGAGCACCGCCGCCAGCATCGCCCTGGCGGCGGTGGTGGTGAGCTGGGCCGCCCGCCTGCTCGACAGTGAGCGCTTCTGCTACCCGGGGCTGGTGCGCGCCGGCTGGGGGCGCTTCCGCCGCTGGGGCGCGGCGCCCGCCGGCCCGAGCGGGCTCGAGGTGATGGCGGTCTATGCCCTGGCGGTGGCGGGCATGACCTATGGCGGCACCCTCTTTTCCGGCTTCGGCACCCCGCTGATGATCGCTGGCCCGCTGCTGCTCTTCATCCTGCTGCCGGCGCTGGCGCACTGCTGGCTCGGTGACTACCGCCCCGGCACCGTGCTCCAGCTGCGTCTGCCGGCGGGAACGGAGATGCTGCGCGCGCTCATGGCCCTGCCCTTCGCGGTGCTCACCAGCTGGGCGATCGGCGCGCTCCAGCCCGAAGCGCCCAAGGAGCTCGGCGGCGGTGTCGAGGGGGTGCTGCGCGACCTGCAGAGCCGTGGCCTCTTGGTCGAACTATCTATCGCCGCGCTGCTGCCGGCGGTATGCGAGGAAATGCTCTGCCGCGGCACCCTGCTGAGCGGACTGCGACGCAGCGCCGGCGACACCGGCGGGGTCCTGGTGAGCGCCTTCCTCTTCGCCACCCTCCACCTTTCGCCCTACCGCTTCCTGCCCCAGTTCGTCCTCGGCATCGCGCTCGCGGCTCTCACCATGCGCTCCCGCTCACTGCTGCCAGGCATGATGCTGCATGCCGGCCACAATGGCGTGGTGCTGCTGTTGGGGTCGCTGCCCTGGTTGGCGCAGCTGCCCGGCGTCGCACACCTGGAAGACCCGCCGCCGATGGCGGCGCTCGGCATCGGGGTGTTCGGGGTGCTCGGGCTGTACCTGGTGCTCAGGCGCCCGCGCGCGGCAGCGGCAGCGGTAGCGCCAGGCGTTGGTGTGGACTGAACCCGGGCGCGCACACCGCGCGCGGCGTGGGCCTCAATCGTCGTCGGTGACGGCGCAGATCTTGATCCGGATCTTGCCCGTGCCGCCCGCACCCCAGCCGTTGTTGGCGGGGCCGCAGAAGATGCGCCCTTCGCCCTCGATGATACCCGGTTTCTGCATCTTGCCATTCTCAACCTGCATCACCATGGCGCCCATCGCGAAGTCACCGACCGTGAGGTAGCTCGAGACCAGCCGGGAGTTGCTGTGATAGCCCTTCCAGTTGCAGGTGGCTGGCGAGCCGTAGTAGTCCAAGGTCCAGGTGTCGGTGGGATGCGGCACCACGCGCACGTGCTGGCCCTTGGCGAGGCCGAAGCTGGTGTCGTTGCGGTCCTTGGTGGCCACGATCTCGACCAATGCGCCGCGCAGGCGGTCCCACTGCTTGGGCGTGAGGTTGTCGTAGTCGAGGTTGGTCATCGGCAGCAGGCCGTCGATCTCCTCGATGCGGGTGGCGATGCGCTGCTTGGTGATGCCGGTGATCCCGGGCTCGGCCTGCTTGTACCACGAGAAGGCGCGCGCGAACATGCTCTCACGCGCGCCGACGTGGGCTTTCTTGCCCAGGTCGTACCACTTGTCGGCGAGCTCGGCCTGCTGGGGGGCGCCGGCAGGGCGCAGCATCTCCATCTCGGCGGCAGCCTTGAAATCAGCATCGCTGCCGTGCGCGAGCAGCGGCAGTCCGATATCCCACTTGTTGCTATCGAAGCAGAAGTACCTGCCCACTACGGAGTTGGCTTCGGCATCCTCGGGATTGTCGAGAAGCTTGAGGATGGCCTGGACGGTCGGGTTGGCGCGCGAGCGGCTGTAGATCTCCTTCT
>JAYVMM010000585.1:0-2567 GCA_043758975.1 Planctomycetota bacterium
GCTACCTACAGCGGACCGGGCGGGGCGAGCAGCATCATCTATACCTGGTCCGCGCCCACTGCACCCAGCGGTGGCGTGGTGGTCTTCTCGCCCAATGGCACCGCGGCTGCCGCGACCGCCACCGCGACCTTCTCCGCGCCGGGCAGCTATGTCCTTCAGGTGGTGATCTCGGCGCCAGGCTGCTCGCCGGTCAGCAGCACCGTCCCCTTGACGGTCGCCGAGTCCCTCACCGCCATCGTCATCAATCCGGCGACGAGCACCCTGCCGGTGACCGGATCGCATGTCTTCACCGCCAGCGCCAGGGATCAGTTCGGCTTGGTGATGGCGACCCAGCCGGCTTTCAGCTGGAGCGCCAGCGGCGATGGCACCACCACTGCAGGCGGGGTGTTCACCGCCGGCGCGATCGCCGGCAGCGCGACGCTGTCCGTCAGCGCCGGAGCGCTGGTGCAGCACCTGGTCATTAGCGTGGTCTTAGACACTTTGAGCCTGGTGACTCCGGCTGTCGCCGCGGTGAATCCGCTGACTGGGACCAGCGTCTCGTTGACGGTCCTCGGCGCCTTCAGCGGCAGCGGCGGGGCGGCCGCGATCACCTATACCTGGACCGTCCCGATTACGCCGATCGGGGGTGGCGCGAGCTTCTCGGCCAATGCCAGCAATCCGGCACGGACCACCACCGCGACCTTCTCGGCGTGCGGCAGCTATGTGGTGCAGGCCACCCTCACGGCGCCGGGAGCGGTGCCGCTCGCCAGCGTGGTCACCATCACCGTCTCGCCGACCCCGACCACACTGGCGTTGTCCCCGCTCCAGCCGGCGCTGGCGGGGTCAGCGAGCCAGCAGTTCATCGCCATCGCCAGCGACCAGTTCGGCAAACCGCTGGCGGTTCAGCCGCCGGTGACGTGGAGCTGCAGCGGCGACGGTACGATATCCAACGCCGGCCTGTGCACCGCCGGTGCGAATATCGGGACGGCGACAGTGATGGCTACCACTGGCGGGGTGACCGCCAGCACCACGGTCACCGTCACTACCGTTGCCAGTTCTAGCGGTAGTGGGCGCCGCTGCGGCCTCGGCAGCGTCTTCTTCATGCTGCTGTCCGTGGCGCTGATCGCGCTGCGTCGGCGGCGCCGCGTGCCCTGACCTGCTGCCCGAGGCGACGGATGAAAATAAGGCGCTTCCGGCTTCCATCCGACCTCGGCAGCAGCCCGGACGAAGCGCTTGCGTCAGACATCAGTGAATTTCAGGGCCCGTTTGGCTGGGATCTGGCTGCGCAAAAATTACGTTCTCGCTTCGCGGGTAGGCATTCTCAGCGATGAGGGCCTGGTTCTGCCGGGCCATGATGCCGGTGACGAGGGGGCGGAGGAACTGGAGTGGTAGGGTTGTCATGAAAAGTGGGGAAGATCGTACCCAGTTATGGCAACACAATCTCCAGGAGCGGCATAGCGCAACCGCCAATCAGTTCTCAGGTTACGAATGAGACGGCTTTAACTTGGTCCCTGAATCTCCACCACTCCGACAAGTGCTTGGCCCCTAGGCACTTTAGCACTTTAAGCCGCTGCCACATTTGCCACATTTCGGGGCATGGACCTTATACGGGGAAAATGTGCCAATGTTCATGAAAATTCATGGGTTTTACGCGGGGAAAACCGCGAGGAAACGCCCGTGATACGCGATAAAAAACCGCATTCAGGCAACTTCGGGACTTACTCTACCCTACCATCCCAAGCAGCAATTGATCCACTAATATTCTGCCAATTCCTTAGGGAAGAACGAGCCGCGCGAAAAGCACATCGGCGAGGTTGCGGCGCCCATCGAAGATTGCCACGACGATCACGGTGTTGCCTCGTGTTGCCTCGGATTTCGTACTGCATCCTCCACGGGCCGATCTAGACTTCGCGGTACTTCACCACCCCGATGCGTTCCAGCTCCTGGACGATGCGCCCGCACATTGGATATGTGGCGAGGCTGGTCGCTTGGCGCTCGAATTTGGTTGCGATCTGCTCGGCACTGATGCGGCTTGCGAAATGACCGACAATGTGCAGCGCATCTCTCTCTGCCTCTTCCGTCCACTCCACGCGGTAATGAACAGAACCCATTTGCGGAATTTATTGTGGAGAATGGCTCCGGGCAACGCGGTCACGCAGGCGGGCGATCACCGATTTGGTCGGAGAAGTCCTGCCGGCAGCGATGCTATGCTCGGATTGGACCACCAGCTTGAGCACGAGGAGGGAATTCTGCTGCTCCTGAAACGACGCGAAATTCTGCACGACCATGGTCAGCTTGCCCCTCGTCAACAGCACGACGGGGGAGCGGGCCGCGCGGATCGCCCGGCGTGCCTTGGCTGGAAGCTATGCTTCGATACATGTGGGGTAAGGACCGGTGCTCATATCCAGAGCGTAGCATCCCGAGAGGTAGGGAAACGCCTAGCCGACCAGCATGCCGCTGCCTAGGCCGCCATTGACATCATTGCTCAGATAGGGGCACGGCGCCAGTCGCGCGGTGGTTCGCATTTGCGATCTGGTCGCTGGGGGGCCGCTGTTCGTCCGCCACCCCGCGCGTTCGTCCACCCGCGT
>JAYVMM010000586.1:0-2812 GCA_043758975.1 Planctomycetota bacterium
GCTCGTCGAAGAGGAATACCTGCGGCTGGCGCACGATCGCCCGCCCGAGGGCGACGCGCTGGCGTTGGCCGCCGGAGAGCTGCTTGGGGCGCTTGGCGAGGTGGTCGACCAGGTTGAGCATGGTCGCGGCGGCGGTGACCTTGTCCTTGATCAGCGCCTTGGGCACCTTGCGCAGGGTGAGGCCGTAGGCCATGTTCTCGTACACCGTCATGTGCGGGTAGAGTGCATAGTTCTGGAACACCATGGCGATGTCACGGTCCTTGGGCTCGACCTCGTTGACCCGCCGTCCGCCGATGCGGATCTCGCCGCCAGTGACCTCCTCCAGGCCGGCGATCATGCGCAGGGTGGTGGTCTTGCCGCAGCCCGAGGGCCCGACCAGGACCATGAACTCGCGGTCGCGGATGTGCAGGTTGATGCCCTTGACCGCGCGGAAGCCGTTGTCGTAGGTCTTGATCAGGTCGCTGAGCTTGATCTCGGCCATGTCGTCCTTCCCGCCCGCCGGGCGGTCGGTGGCGGCCCGGCGCCCGCTGCCGACGGTATGGCGCCGCGGCGGCGGCGCTACCCATCATCCGCGCTGCGCGGCCTTCAGCCCTTGATGCCGCCGACCTGCAGGCCGCGGATGAAGTACTTCTGACCGAAGACGAAGAGCAGCATCATCGGCGCCATCATCACCAAGGAGGCGGCCATCAGCAGGTTATAGGCGGTCTTCTGGTCGTTGCTGAAGTTGCGCAGCGCCACCGGCAGCACGCGCACCTCCTCGGCGGGGGCGACCACCAGCGGCCAGGTGAAGCTCTGCCAGGTGGTGGCGAAGGTGAAGATCGCCAGGGTGATGAGCGCGGGCTTGCACAGCGGCAGGATGATGGTCCACCATATGCGCAGGGTGCTGGCGCCGTCGATGCGCGCCGCCTCCTCCAGCCCGCGCGGCAGGGTGAGCATGTACTGGCGGAGCATGAAGGTGCCGAAGGCGGAGGCGGCGGCGGGCACGATCAGGCCCCAGAAGGTGTTGAGCCAGCCGAGCTGCTGGAGGATGAGGTAGTTGGGGATCTGGGTCACCACCCCGGGGATCATCAGGGTGCCGAGGTAGGCGATGAACACGCGGTCTCGCCCGGGCCATTCCAGGCGCGCGAAGGCGAAGGCGGCGAGCGAGGAGGTGAGCAGCTGGAGGGCGACCACGCAGACGGCGATGAACAGGCTGTTCCAGGCGAACAGCGACAGCTTGATCTGGGGGTCGGCGAGCACGGTCTGGTAGTTGGAGCCGAGCAGGCGCAGCTGGTGCTTGACCGGCAGTTCGCGCCCGTAGAGCTTGCGCGCGACGGGGGCGGCGCCGACGTAGGCGAGCAGCGGGCGCCCGCCGGCGTCGCTCAGGGGATCGTCGTCGGAGAGGTAGACCGGGAAGGGCGCGCGGTAGACCAGCGGGATGCCCGCGTGGTCGACGATCGCGGTCGGGCGCAGGTTGTCGCGCACCGGGGTGCCGAGCTCCGACCAGCTGAGGTTCTTGTACTGGTAGAAGGTCGGCGAGTTGGCGGCGTGGGGGTCGCGGATGCGCACGCCCGCGACCTCGATGGGATCGGGCTTGCCGCTCTGCTCGGCCCAGGCGTCGCGCAGGTGCGCGCTCACCATCAACGGCACCAGGCCGCCCCAGCGCGCGCGCAGCATCTCATCCCAGCTGCCCTGGTAGCGGCTGAACCAGTGCCGCGCCAGCTCCTCGTTCTCGCCGTGGTCGAGGTCGCGCGGCACCAGCACCGGCTCGGCGTACTTGCCCATCACGCGCGGATCGCGGAAGCGGGCCACCGCGCCGAGGGCGCGGATGCGCACCTCGTCACGCATGACCTGGGCGTTGAGCACCGGCAGCCCGAGGTCGTCGCTGATGTTCTCGCCGCCGCCGTCGGCCTCGGTGGTGCGCGCGCGCTCGCCCTTCGAGCCCGAGGCGTCGGGGTTGCCGCGGCACAGGCGGAGCTCCTCGCCGCGCTGGCAGATCGGCTGGCCGGCGGCGTCGAGGGCGTCCAGCCCGTCGGCGTCCTTCTGCACGCGCGCCAGGGTCAGCGCCTCGAGGGAGCGCGTACGCAGCGGCGCGCCCTCCTCGCCCAGGCTGCTTGCGCTCGGCAGCAGGTGCTTGGCGAAGACCTCTGACTCGCTCTTGAGCGAGGTCGCGAGCATCCACAGGAAGGGCAGCAGCATGGTCGCGGCGCCGGAGAGGAGCAGGAGGTGGCAGAGGGCGGCGCGCAGGCGCGGTGGGGCGGCGTGCGGCATTCAATAGTCCCGCGCCCGCGAGCCGAAGCGCCAGTTGACCATGGTCACCAGCACGATCACCGCGAAGAGCACGAAGGATATCGCCGCGGCGTAGCCGAACTCGCAGTCGACGAAGGCCTTGGAGAAGATGTAGTAGCCGACCGTGGTGGTGGAGTCCTCGGGCCCGCCGTGGGTCATTAGGTAGGCCATCTCGAAGCCGCCCTGCAGGCCGCCGATGGTGCCCATGACGATGATGAAGAAGGTGGTGGGCGCGATCATCGGCCAGGTGATGTCCCAGAAGCGCCGCCAGGGCGAGGCGCCGTCGATCTCCGCCGCCTCGTAGAGCTCGGGCGGCACCCCAGCCAGGGCGGCGAGGTAGAGCACCATGTTGCCGCCGCCGACCGAGACCCACATGCCCATGGCGATGAGCGCCGGCTTGGCCAGGTAGATGGGGTGGCCGGCGATGCTCCAGGAGTCGGCGAGCCAGTCGGGCATGCCCTGCGAGGTGAGCGGAAGGCCGTCGTGCCCGTGCACGCCGCAGGCCTGCAGCACCGGCAGCAGCAGGCCATTGACCAGCCCGGCC
>JAYVMM010000587.1:0-8138 GCA_043758975.1 Planctomycetota bacterium
CGACATCGCTGGCGGCATCGAGGAAGGCGCGCAGGTCGCCGAGCGCGCGCAAAGGGTCGTCGCGCTGGTGCGCCAGCTCGGCGGCGCGCGCGAGCACCAGCGCGGCGGTGCCGCCGTAGGTGGCGACCAGAGCGTCCTGCCAGGTTCCCTCAGCCATACCTCACCGAGCCTCTCCAGCGCGCGCGCCGATGCCACCCCCCGGCGGGTGTGGGCGCGCGCCTTGTGCCGCGCTGGTGGCCTGCTTACATGGCGGGGATGTTCACTGGCATCATCGAGCATGTCGCCACCCTGCGCACCTGCGACCACCGCGGCAGCGATACCGAGCTCACGCTCGAGCTCGGCCCGCTCGCCGAAGGCACCCGCGTGGGCGACAGCATGAGCGTCTCCGGCGCCTGCCTGACGGTGGCTGGCCTCGCGGGCGCGCTGGCGCGCTTCCAGGTCAGCGCCGAGACCAGGCGCAAGACCACCATCCCCGGCTGGCACCAGGGGCGCGCGGTCAACCTCGAGCGCGCGCTCGCCTACGGCGCACGCCTGGGCGGTCATCTCGTCGCCGGCCATGTCGACGGGGTCGGGCGCCTGGTCGAACGCCGCGCCGAGGGCCTGAGCGAGCGCTTCACCGTGGTGCTGCCCGAGGACGGCTCGGTGCAGGTGGTCGAGAAGGGCTCGCTCGCACTCGACGGCATCAGCCTGACCAGCTGGGACTGCCGCGGAAACCGCTGCTCCATCGCGGTCATCCCGCACACCCTCACGCACACCACCCTCGCCAGCCTGCGCCCCGGCATGCCGGTGAACCTCGAGCAGGATCTCATCGCACGCTGGGTCGAGAAGCTGGTCCGCCCGGCCTGAGCCGGCGCAGCAGACCCGGCCTGGCCCGCCCGCCACGCCGGCACTGGCCACGCCCCCCCTCCCGCGCTAGCATTCCTGCCCAATGGACGTGATCTGGTCGATCTGCCGGCGCGACGTCATCGCCGCCTTCACCACCCCGTTGGCCTGGCTGCTGCTCGCCAGCTGGACCATGCTGACCAATGGCATGTTCGCCTTCACCCTCCACAGCGTGCACGGCAATGCCGCCGCCGGTCAGCCGCTGTTCGTCGACGCGCTCGAGCTCGGGGTGTTCTTCCTCTCGCTGCTCGCCCCGGCGGTGACCATGGCCAGCTTCGCCGCCGAGCGCGTGCAGGGCACCATGCAGCTGCTGCTCACCGCGCCGATCCGCGAGCACCAGCTGGTGCTGGGCAAGTTCTTCGCCTCCTTCGCGGTGCTCGCCGCGCTGGTGCTCTCGACCCTGGTGCAGCCGCTGATCCTGTTCTTCATCAGCGAGGTGCATACCGCCCAGCTGGGCGCCGGCTACCTCGGCCTGCTGCTCGAATGCGCCTTCTTCGCCGCCCTCGGCAACTGGATCAGCCTCTTGGTCGACAGCCCGGTGGCGGCCTACGTGCTGACCTTTGGCGCGATCGCCGTGCTCATGCTCATCGGCCTCGCCGGCCAGGGCAGCGCGCTGCACCAGCTCAGCGACGCACTCGGCCTGGGCAGCCGGGTGGCGCCCTTCTTCGCCGGCGATGTGCGCCTGGGCAGCATTATCTACTTCCTCGGCGGCACCGCTGCCTGCCTGGTGCTGTCGCACGGTGCCCTGTGCGCGAGGCGCATCCATGGCTGAGCCCATTGAGCCCGCCAAGCCCGCGCCTGCGGCCAGCGCGCCACCGGCCCCCTGGCTCAAGCGCCTGGGCATCCTCGGCGGGCGCACCTTCGCCGCGCTGGTGACCATCGCCGTGCTGCTCGCGGCGGCGGACAAGAGCGCGCTGCGCCTGGACTGCAGCGCCGACCACCGCTTCACGCTCTCGCCCAGCCTGGTCGCCATCCTGCGCGCACAGAGCAGCCCGGTCGAGCTGGTGACGATCTGGAGCCAGCAGTGGGCGGGCCTGGCCGAGCCCTGCGATGAGGTGCTGCGCGCGATGGCGCAGGAGAACCCGGCGGCGATCCGCCACCGCCACATCGATCCGGTGCTGCACCGGGTCGCGCTCGACGAGTTCAGCACGCGCTACCATGAGGCCGGCGAACCGGCGATCTACGTCGTCAGCACTGCGGCGGGGAGCACGCGCGCCTTCAGGATCCCGATCAACCAGCTCACCCGCCAGCTGCTCCAGCGCGAGGCCGGCGGCGCCCTGCTTTGCCTGCGCGAGGCGCACCCGCCGCAGGCCGCGCTGCTGATCGGGCACGGTGAGCTGCGCCCGGAGGGCGGCGATCAAGATGGCGACGACCGCCTGGCGCGCTGCCTCGAGCTCGGCGGCTTTACCGTCGCGAGCGTCGAGCTGGCGCGCGGCGGGCGCATCGACGCCGGCGCCCTGCTGGTGATCGCCGGACCGACCTTCCCGCTCGGCGCGGGCGATTGCCGCGCCCTCGAGCAGCACCTCGCGGACGGCGGCGCGGCGCTGCTGCTCGGCGACGACCGCCTGCCGGACGACCTCGCCCTGCTGCTGCAGCGGCGCGGCGTGCTGTGGGGGCGCCAGCTCACCCTGCCGCCCCCCGCCGACTGGTCGGCCTACCTCGGCGTACTCACTGGCGGCCCGCCGCCGGTGATCGCCAGCCGCGCCCGCAACTTCAGCGCCGGCGCCGCCTTTCCCTACCACAACCTGGTACTCGGCGGCGACGAGCTGATCAACCCACGCCAGCTCGCCTCGAGCACGGTGGCGGTGAGCGGCCAGAGCCTGCTCAGCCCCTATTCGGTGCCGCTCCAAATACTCGACCCGCGCCTGCTCGGCGAGGGAGCGGCCAAGCCTTTGATCGCCGCCTACGCCGCCCTCGGCACCCCGCCCTTCAGCGCCGAACCGCTGCTCCAGACCGCCAACCACGACGTCTGGCTCAAGGCGCGCGCCGAGCCCTTCAGCGAACCCGCGCGCCTGGCTCCGGCGCTGCCCCTGGCCTGGGCGCTAAGCTATGCCCCGGCCAAGGACAGCGTGCGCGAGGAGCAGGGCGCCCGCATGGTGCTGTGGGGCAGCCGCCAGGCCGCCAGCGATGCGGTGCTCAGGCTCGAGAGCTTCGCCAACCAGGCCCTGCTCGTCGACCTTGCGAAATGGGCCGCCCGGCGCGAGCCGGCGAGCGGCATCCCGGCGGCGGAGACCGCCGCCTTCCGTGTCGACTGCAGCGACCGCGGACTTAGCCTGCTCACCGCCCTGCTGATCGCCATCATCCCCTGCGGCTGCATCGGCGTCGCCATCCTCGCCTGGTGGGAGCGGCGCTGATGGCGCAGACGCGCGACCCCTTCCACCCCAGCGCCGCGCGCCTGCTGGTGCGCGGCGACTGGCCCGCCGCGCGCTTGCACACGCGCTTCGTGGCGAGCAGCCACCGCCTGCCGCCGAGCTGCCAGGAGCAGGTCGATGACGCCTGGACCACCGCCCTGGCAGTGCCCGGGGTGCGCCTGTTCAATGGCGCGCTGTGCCGGCTCGAAGGCTACCACGCCGATGCGCGCGGCCTCGCCCTGACCCTCAGCCGCACCACCTACAAGGCCTACCTCGGCAGCAACGTCCACCACGGTGAATGGGCCGATCGCCTCGGGCACGGCGCGCTCGCAAATCCGGTCGGCACCAGCATCGCCTTGTGCAGCAGCGACGGTCAGCTGGTGTTCGGCCTGCGCAGCCACCGCGTCGCGCTCTATCCCGGGCATGCCCACCCCTTCGGCGGCACCATGGAGGTGCCCGAGCCGGGCAGCGCGGTCGACCTCATCACCGAGATCGCGCGCGAGCTCGAGGAAGAGGTCGCGCTCGCCCGCAGCGAGCTCGACGAGCTGCGCGCCATCGCCCTGGCCGAGGACTGCGTGCTGCGCCAGCCGGAGCTGGTCTATGCCGCGCGTACACGCCTGACCGCGGTCGAGATCAGCGCCCGCCTCGATCTCGAGGAGCATAGCGCCTGCTGGCTGCTGCCCGACCAGCCGGCGGAGATCCTGCGCGTGCTCGACGGCGCCATCCCGGTCACCCCGGTGCTGCGCGCCACCCTGCTCGCCTGGGGCGCCGAGCGCTATGGCGCGGCGTGGCTGGCGCGCGCCGCCGGCGCGCCGGATGCGCGGTTCAGCCATCGCTGAAGGTGTAGACCCCGGCCTGCCCGCTGGTCTCCGAGACGGTGACGCGCAGGCGCCGCACGCTCAGCGGGCCGAAGGCGGCAAGCAGGCGCGCGCGCAGTCCGCGCCCCATCCAGGCGGCGAAATTCTCCGCCGAGGTGTTGTTGACCGGCAGCACGATGATCTCGCTGGTGGGCGCCAGATAGCGGCAGTCGCGGTAGACCACCTCGGTGTGCCCGTCGTCGCGGTGGCGGTAGCGCAGCTCGGCGTGCTCGCCGGGAATCAGCCAATGCTCGTCGAGCTCATCGCACAGCTGCTTGATGATCGGCTTGACCATCTTGAAGTCGATGACCAGACCGTGGGCGGAGAGCTCGCCATCAACCTCGCAGGTGACCTGGTAGTTGTGCCCGTGCAGGCGCTCCTTGGCGCCGTCCGGGAAGATGAGGAAATGCGCGCAGGAGAACTTGAGGTACTCCTTCTCGACGAGGATCGACCACTGCTCCACGACGGCGCTCCAGGGGTGGGCGCGGGCGGGCTTGCGCCCCGCCGGCTGCCGGCACGATCACGACATGTCCGAGGCGGTCAAAGAGCTTTTCGCAGGCATTGCCCCGCGCTACGACCTGCTCAACCGGGTGCTTTCGGCGCGCAACGACGTGCGCTGGCGCCGGCGCGCGCTCGAATTGGTGCAGGGTTCCCCTCACAGCGTGCTTGATCTCGCCTGCGGCACCTTCGACCTCGCCCTCGCTGCGCTCAGCCAGGGCAAGGCGGCACGCGTGCACGGCAGCGACTTCTGCAAGCCGATGCTGGTCGCCGGCGCGGCCAAGCGCCAGGGCCATGCGCTCAGCGCCTGCGTCGGCGACGCCCTGCGCCTGCCCTATGCCGACGGCGCCTTCGACCTCGCGATGGTCGCCTATGGATGGCGCAACTTCGGCGATCCGGCGCTGGCGCTGCGCGAGCTCAAGCGCGTCCTGCGGCCCGGCGGCCAGCTGCTGATCCTTGAGTTCCTGCGTCCCGCTACCTGGTGGCCGCGCCTGTTCTACGCCACCTTCGGGCGCTTGGTGTTCCCGTTCGCCGGCGGCGTCCTCGCCGGCAACGCCGACGCCTACCGCTACCTCAACCAGAGCATCGCCACCTTCCTCTCGCGCCCCCAGGCCGAGGAGCTGCTGCTTACCACCGGCTTCGCTCGCCCGCGCTGGCTGAGCTTCTGCGGCGGCATCAGCCACGCGGTGGCCGCAACCCTGCCGGGCGAGCCTCCAGGCCCATCCGCCGGCGCCTGAGCCGCCAGGGGCGCCCGGCGGTCTCGGCTTTTGCGCCGCACGCCGGGGCTGCTATCCTGCCCGCCATGCTCATCCTCCTGCTGCGGCTGATCTTCGTGCTGCTCGCCGTGTTGATCGGGATGACCAGCGGACAGCAAGTCTTCGACAACCTCAAGGATTGGGCACTGCCGCCGTGGTTCGGCGCCGCTATGGGCTTCAGCGCGGCGGTGACGCTGATCGCGGCGGAGAACGCCTTCCGCCGCAAGTTCACCCGCAGCCTGGTCGCCTTCCTCATCGGCCTGGGCGCCGGCCTCGCGCTCGCCTCGCTGATGCTGACGGTGGTGCACCAGGTGATCCAGGACAAGGACACCTACAACAACCTCGACATGCCGCTCGCGCTGGTCACCATCTACCTGGTGCTGGTCATCGTCCTGCGCCATGCCGACCACTTCCGCGTGGTGGTGCCGTTCGTCGAATTCCGCAGCGAGCGCGTCGATGACGGGACCTTGGTGATCGACGGCGCCGCGCTCGGCGACAGCCGGCTGGTCGCCCTGCTGCGTGCCGGATTGCTGCCGCAGCGCATCCTGGTGCACCGGCGGGTGCTGATGCAGTGCGAGGCCAACGCCGCCAGCAGCGATAGCGCGCTTTGCGCGCGCGCCAAGCGCGCGCTCGAGGGCCTGAGCGAACTGCGCGCACTGCCCGGACTGCGCTTGGAGATCGACGAGAGCGAGATCCCCAACGCGCGCACCCTTGGCGAGCTCCTGGTGCGCCTCACCCGCCTGGAAAACGCCCGGCTGCTGGTGGGCGAGGCCGAATCCAGCACCAGCGCCGCCGCCGAAGGCGTCCCCTGCATCGACCTCACCGCGCTCAGCGCTGCGCTCACCCCCAGCGTGCGTCCAGGGGAGATCATCAGCGTGCGCATCGAGAAGCCCGGTGAAGGCAAGAGCCAGGGCGTCGGCTACCTCCACGATGGCAGCATGGTGATCGTCTCCGATGCCGCCGCCGCCATCGGCCAGCAGCTGCGCTGCACGGTGATGCGCCTGCATTCCACCAGCAACGGGCGCATGGTTTTCGCCGACCGCCTCAAGGTTGGCGAGGACGGCGGCTCGCGCGCGCTCGCGGGCGGCGCGCCCAGCGCGCCCGCCGCGGCGTCGGCGTCGGCGTCGGAGTCAGCCTCAACGCAGTGAGGCGACCGCTGCCGGCAGCTGGTCGAAGAGCGGCAGGAGCTTGGTCAGCCGGGTCATGCGCAGCACCGCCGCCACGCTCGGCATCGGGCGCGCGAGGCACATCGCTCCGCCGGCGAGATTGACCTTGCGCACCACGCCGATGAGCAGCGCGATCGACTCCGAAGTCAGCAGCGGGATGCCGTCGGCGTCGATCACCCAGCGCCGGTGCGGATCCTGCTCGACCAGCTCCTCGAGCTCGCGCAGCGCGCTTTCGGGAAAACCGGTGCCGATCGGCTGAGGCCGCCAGGACATCACCCGCACGTCATCCTGCATCGCTTGTTGCCACATTGCGGAGAGCTTGCGTCAGCGGCGGCGTGGTCAACCGCCAGAGCGCAGGCGTGCATCGCCGAGCGCCTGCAGCGCCGCGGCCACCACCTGCTCGGCGGCGAGGGCGGCCATGTCGACGCGCGAGACGTCGCGGCGCTCCCACAGCGCACCCGGCGCCTGCAAGGTACGGTAGCCGGGCCCGCGCGGACCGTTGCGCGCCGCCGGCACCGGCCCAAACAGCCCGACCGCGGGCGTGCCGAGGGCGAGGCTGAGGTGGAGCGGGCCGGTATCGCCGCTGACCACCAGCGCGGCGGCGGCGAGCAGTCCCGCCAGCTGCGGAATGGTGGTCGGCGGCGCGAGCTCACCGTAGCCGGCCTCGCTGAGGATCTCCTCGGCGAGATCGTGCTCGGCATGCGAGCCCCACAGCAGGACCAGGGGCTGGCGGCGGCGACTGAGCAGGCGCGCGAACTCGATCTGCCGGCGCAGCGGCCACACTTTGGTCGGCCAGCCGGCGCCGACGTTGAGCATCCAGGCCCGGCCCGGCCCGCTGACCGGCAGGCCGTGACGGGCGCACCAATTCGCCGCCCAGGCGCGCTCGTTGGACCACGCCGGCAGCGGGAAGCGCCACGCGCCGCGCGGATGGCGCGCGCCCAACAGCGGCAGACTGAGCGCGCGCTGGCGGTCGATGACGTGTTCGACGCCGGTCGGGGAGTGGCGGTCGCTCACCAGCCAGCTGAGTTCGCGCGCCTGCGCGCGCCCAAGGCCGATGCGCAAGCGCGCGCCCGCAGCGGTGGCGACCAGCGCGCTCTTGGCCAGGCCCTGGGCGTCGATCACCACCTGGTAGTCGCACGCGCGCAGCCGCCGGGTCAGGCGGCGCCATGCGAGCAAGCGCGTAGCCAGGCCAGCGTCCTTGCCGCGCAACGACTTGCGCGGGAACTCGTGGACGGTTCCGAGGACCGGGCTGCCGCGCAGGATGCTCGCCCAGCGGTCCTCCAGCACCCAATCCACGGTCAGACCGACGGCGTGCAGGTCGGCAGCCAGGGGCAGGGTGTGGATGATGTCGCCGAAAGCGCCCAGGCGCACGATCAGGACCCGCATGCGCGGAACGCTAGCCCCCCCTGCGGTGTTTGCCACTGCACTGAGCACAAGGCCATTACGATTGTGCCCTTGCGAGCAGGCGTTGCTTGGTGTACAAGACCTGCGCACCCCGCAGGACGTAACCCCAACGTGAGCCGCATGCTCCATGAGTAAGGACGAACATCTCAGCTTGGGCAAGGTCGCCAAGCGCTGCAATGTGAGTCGTACCACGGTCTACCGCTGGATCGTCCATGGCCACCTCAA
>JAYVMM010000588.1:0-4378 GCA_043758975.1 Planctomycetota bacterium
GGCGACACCGCCGGCGCGGAGGCGGACAAGAAGAAGGACGTGGCGGTGGCCCTGCCGGTGCGCGTCTCCATCGCCAAGGGCGGGGTGGTGGTAGAGGCCCTGAGCGTGCAGGGCCGGCTCGAGGTCTGGCGCCACGAGCTGCTGACGGTGCAGGCGACCGGCATCATCAGCGTACTGCCCTTCCAGTCCAACCAGGCGGTCAAGGCCGGCGATCTCATCGTCCAGCTCAACGCTACCCCCGAGGACCAGGACGGCGAGACGCGCGCCAGCGCGAAGTTCGAGCGCGCCAGGCGCGACCTCGCGCGCCGCGAGAACCTCGCCAAGTCGGCGCCCGACACCATCAGCATTGCCGACCTCGACACCGCGCGCGACCTCCTCGCCGACGCCCAGCTTGATCTCACCATGTACCGCGAGAAGACGCGCAATCGTCGCCTGAGCGCGCCCTTTGACGGCGTGCTGATCAACCTCACCGGGACGGTCGGCCAGCGCATCGACGCCGGCTTCCTCATCGGCGAGGTGCTCGACACCGCGCGCTACCGCCTCGGCCTCGACGTGCCGGAGACCAACCTGCGGCGGATGAAGGACAACCAGCTGGTGGAGATCACCGCGCTCGCCGACGGCAGCGTGGCGAGCGGCACCATCTCGGTGCTGCCTCACGCCATTGACCTGGTCAAGGGCAGCGGCCACGTGCTGGTCGACATCACCCGCCCGCCGCCGAACTGGCGCCCAGGCGGCTTCGTCACCGCCCGCCTGGTGCTGGGCGAGACCGCCTCCGACCTGGTGGTGTCGCGCGACGCGGTGCTCTACCGCGAGAACCGGCCCTACGTGTGGGTGGCCGAGGAGCACGAGGGCAAGCTGGTCTCACGCCGCGCCTGGGTCGAACTCGGTCCCGGCGATGCCACAAGGCTGAGCATCGTCAAGGGCCTCAACGCCGGCGAACAGGTGGTCAGCGAGGGCATGTCCGGGCTGAGCGACGGCATCCCGGTCAGCCTGCGCACCGACGACCAGGCGGTCAGCGAGCAGCCGGGCAGCACGCCGCCGGGGGCGCAGGCGCGATGAGCGCCTGCCGCCGTCCCGCCCCCCCGCCAGCGCCATGCTGAAGCGCATCATCAGCAGGCCGATCGGGGCCTGCTTCATCGCGCTGTCGATGGCGCTGCTCGGCGTCATGGCCCTGCACCAGCTGCCGGTGGCGCTGCTGCCGCCGGTCGAGCTGCCGGTGCTCACCGTGCGCTGCGACAAGGCCGGCGCCTCGGCGATCGAGCTCGAGGACCAGCTGCTGCGCCCGCTCGAGCAGGCGCTGAGCACGGTGCCCAGCCTCACCAGCATGGAAGGGTTGGCCAACGCCGGCGCGGTCGAGGTGCGGCTGACCATCCGCGCCGATGCCGACCTCGAGGCGATCACCAACCGCCTGCGCGAGCGCCTCTCCAGCATCCCGCTGCCGGTCGGCACCGACCCGCCGCGCGTGCTGCGCTTCGATCCCAGCGCCGAGCCGCTGATGCGCCTGATCCTCGAGCCGATCCCCGGCGGCCCCAGCGCCACCACCCTGGCGGCGATCGCGCGGGACGAGCTCACCCCCCAGGTGGAGGGCCTCTCCGAGGTCGCCTCGGTGCGCCTGCGCGGTGGACGCGAGACCGAGGTGCGGGTGGTGCCCGACCCCGCACGCATGATCGCCGCCGGGCTGACCGGGCCGACGCTCGAGGCAGCGGTACGCGGCGCGGTGAGCAGCCGCTCGGTCGGCACCGTGCTCGACCAGGAGGGCTTCCGCCAGGTCCGCCTGCGCGGTTCGACCATCCGCCCCGACGACCTACCGCGCATCTTGGTAGCCCCCGGGTTGGCGCTGCGCGACGTCGCCAGCGTCGACCTGCTGCTGGCCGAACCTCAGGAGCTGGCGGTGGCGCTGCCACCGAGCCGGGGGCAGGACGCCCGCGCGCCGACCGCGCGCACCACCGAGGCGATCCTGGTCGAAGTGCTGACCCAGGCCGATGCCGGCCTGGTGGCGGCCTCGGACGCGGTGCGCGAGCGCATCTCCCAACTCGCGCGCGCGACCGCGCCGGGGACTTGGATCTATGGCGGCGGGCGGCTGACCCTGCTCACCGACCGCGCCGAGGCGGTGCGCAACGCCATCGGCGAGGTCAAATCGGCGACCATCGAGGGCGCCATCCTCGCCTGGCTGGTGATCCTGCTCTTCCTGCGCGCGCTCAAACCGTCGCTGATCGTCTTCCTCGCCATCCCGCTCTCGGTGATCGGCACCTTCCTGCTGATGTCGCTCGCCGGCGTCGGGCTCAACCTGATGAGCCTGGGCGGCCTCGCCCTCGGGGTGGGCATGCTGGTCGACACCGCGATCGTGGTGCTCGAGGCCGCCAACCGCGTGGGCGCCAGCCACGCTCCCGGCGGTCCGCCCGCGGGAACGACGCGTGCCGCCACCATCGCCATCGGCGTGGGCGAGGTCGCCGGTGCGGTGGTGGCCTCCTGCCTGACCAGTGTGGCGGTCTTCGTCCCGCTCGCCTTCCTGCCCGGGGTGCTCGGACGGCTGTTCTACGACCAGGCCTTCACGGTCTCGGCCAGCCATGTGGTGAGCCTGGCGGTCGGGCTCGGGCTGGTGCCCACCCTGCTCGCCCTGCCCGCGCTCCGGCGCCACCGCCTGCCGCTGTCATGGTGGTGGCCGCTCGCCGGCGGCCCGGGCGTCAGCGCGCTCGCGCGCGCCCTGCGCGCCGCCGCCGCCGTGGCTCCCTGGCTGCTGATCCTGCTCTTGCGCGCGCTCGCCACCGCTGCCGCCGCCCTGTTCGGGGTGCTCGCGCTGGCCCTGCGCCTGCCGCTCCGCCTGGTCGAGCGCACCACCACCGCCCTGCTGGAAGCGGTCGAGCGCAGCTACGGCAGCATCCTCGACGCCCTGCTCCAGCGCCCGGTGCTCGGGCTCGCCGGCTTTGCCCTCGCGCTCGCGCTCGGCCTCGCCTTCATCCCGCGCCTGCCGGTGCGGGTGATGCCGCCGAGCCTGTCGACGCGCTTCACCCTCGCGGTCGAGCTGCCGCGCGGGCGCAGCGTCGACCAGACCGCGCGCTGGGCCGCCGACTTCCTCGTCCTCCTGCGCCGCGGGCGGTCCGACCTCGACGCGGTCGCGCTGGCGGGCGAGGACGAGCGCTATGCGCCGAGCCTGACCAGGCGCCAGGCCTACGAGCTCGCACTGGTGATCACCATCCATGAGCGCGCACGCGACCCCGCCGCCGAGCGCGCTTTCCTCAGCGACCTCGAGCACCAGGCGCTCGCCCAGGGCGCGGTGACCGCCTCCGCCGCGGTGCCGCCGCTGATAAACCTCGGTCTGGGCACTGGCGATGCCCTGGCGGTGGCGGTGCGCGGCGCCGATGCCGAGACCCTGCGCCACCACGCGCTCGATCTTGCCGCCCGCCTGCGCGTCGCCGGCTGCCGCGGGGTGCAGACCTCGGCCACCGCCTCGGCTGACGAAGTGCTGGTGGTGCCCGACGACGGCAAGCTGCTCGAGGCCGGGCTCACCCTCGACCAGGTCCAGGCGGCGATCGCCGCCGCCGCCGACATCCACGAGATCACCGGCTTCATCCCACGCTTCAGCGACAAGCAGCTGTCGACCAAGACCTTGCCCATCCGCCTGCGCGGCCCCCTGCGCGAAGCGCCACCGGACGGGCTGGAGAACCTCAACCTCGGCACCGCCGCCAAGCCCATCCCGCTCTCGCGGGTGGCGACCATCACGCGCTCGCCCGGCGACGGCCTGATCGTGCGCCACAACGGCAGCCGGGTGGCGACCATCACCGCCGCCGCGCTACCGCCCGGGCTGGACGCGCGCACGCTGATCAATGAGCTCACCGCCGCCGCACCGCTGCCCGCCGGCTACGACCTCGTCGGCAGCTCGCTCAGTGCCACCACCGACAGCAGCCTGGGCGCGATGGCGGGCATGCTCGCGCTCTCGGTCTTCCTGGTGCTGGTGGTGATGGCGGTGCAGTTCGAAAGTCTCGGGCAGCCGCTGCTGGTCATGCTCGCGGTGCCGATGGCCGCCGCCGGCGCCTTCCCGGCGCTGTGGCTGTGCGGGCACGGGCTCGACGTCATGAGCGGCATCGGCCTGGTGGTCCTGGTCGGTGTGGCGGTATCGAACGCCATCGTGCTGGTCTCGACCGTGAACCTGCGCCGCGAGCAGGGCCTGCCGCCGCGCGCCGCCATCGCCCGCGCCGGGCGCGAGCGCCTGCGCCCGATCCTGATGACCACCGCGACCTCGGTGCTCGGCCTGCTGCCCCTGGCGGTCGGCTGGTCCATCCACTACGACTGGCCGCCCACCATCGCCGTCGGCGAGGCGGTCGAGCTGCGCGCCCCGCTCGCCATCGCGGTGATGGGGGGGCTGTGCTCCTCGACCCTG
>JAYVMM010000589.1:0-5844 GCA_043758975.1 Planctomycetota bacterium
TAGCCGCCAGGTGCGCCCCGCGTCAACCGCCAGCTGGCCTCAGCGCTCCGCGCCGGTGCACAGCGCAGGTCCAGTCGTCCTTGCCCACCACCACCCGCCGGCTGAAGGCGGTAATTACACGCCGTTGCGCCACCTCAGAGGCGCCTAGGATCGACGGAGATCCACGCCAAATCGGACGATATGCAGCGATGGCGGGTGTGTACGACCCCCTGCCATACCGCACTGCCAACCCACGCTCCGGCTTACGCTGGACCCCCCACCCGCTCAGGCAAGCACATGGTCCACTCCTTGTCATTATTTCCGGCAGGCCGCGCCGACATCGACGAGCTCTTGGCGCTGGTGCAGGCCTATTATCTCCACGATCAGATCGCCTTCGATCCGCTGAGGATCAGGCCGGCGCTCCTGGCGCTCCTCGCCTCCGATGACCTGGGTCAGGCCTTCCTGTTCAAGGTCGGCAACGCCGTCATCGGCTACGGGATCCTGACCTGGGCGTATGACCATGAAGTGGGCGGCAGCTGCGCGGTGCTCACCGATTTCTACCTCGCGCACGGATCGCGGGGAAAGGGCTTCGGGCAGCAGGCGCTCGCGCGCATCGAATCCGCGTGCGCGAGCAGGGGGATCCGCGCCTTGGAGCTTCTGGTTTCATCAAGCAACCTGCCCGCCATCAGACTTTACCGGAAAAGCGGCTTCGCGTCCTTCGACCGCATCCCCATGGTCAAGATGCTTGCGCCGCCGACCTAGGCTGCCGCCGATACCGACCGCGTGGAACGCCGCACGCGGCCATTGCCTTCACAGCATCAGGCGTTCGTAGAGCAGTCCGGCGAGCTGTTCGCCGACCAGGGTGTAGGGCAGCAGCACGCTGACCGCCCCGGCCGCGCGCAGGCGCTCGGCTTGCGCCGGAAGATCGGCGGTGGCGATGATGGCGGCCTCGGGCGCGAAGGCGTGGCAGGTGCGCACCAGGCTGAGGTTGTCGGTGCCCTTCAGCAGCATGTCGGGGATGGTCGAGACGATGACCTCGGCGCGGTCGAGGTGCGCGTGCTTGAGGGTGTCGAGGCTGCTGATGTCGCCGAATTTTGCCGCCACCCCCAGGCGCTTGAGCTCCTCCAGCACCTCGAGGTTGAAGTCGATGACCAGGATGCGCGCGAGCAGCTGCGGGTGGTTGGCGGTGAGCTCCTCGATCAGCGCTCGCGCGCCGCGGTGGAAGCCGAGCAGGGCGATGGGGTGGTGGTCGCAGGTGGCATCGTCGTCGTGGTGGTGCAGCCGGGCGCCGAGGCCGGCGCGGCTGAGCGTCCAGTCGAGCAGCTGGAACAGCCGGTGGTTGTAGCGGATGGCATAGGAGGACAGCACCGCGGTGATCGCCATGGCGTAGATCAGCACCGCGACGGTGCCTGCGCCGATGTGCTGGTAGCCGACCCCGAGCGCGGCGATGACCAGGGAGAACTCGCTGATCTGGCTGAGGTTGAGCGAGGTGATGAAGGCGCTGCGCCGCCCGGCGCCGCCGAGCGCGAGCAGCGGGTAGACCGAGAGGAAGCGCGAGACGATGGTGAAGGCCACCAGCAGCGCCACCGTCCCTGCCATATCCCAGCGCGGGGCGGTGAGCTTCATGCCCAGCGACATGAAGAACAGGGTGAGGAAGAAATCGCGCAACGGCAGGGTCTTGGCGGTGACATGCAGGCTGTACGGGAAGGCCGAGATGGTCAGCCCCGCCACCAGCGCGCCCATCTCCATCGACAGCCCGAGCGCGCCGGCGCCGCCGGCGACCAGGGCGCACCAGCCGATCGACACCGCCACCACCATCTCCGGCGCCTTGGCGATGCCGGTGAAGATCCCCTTGAGCACCCACTTGCTGAGCGCGAAGCCGGCGGCGAGGAGCGCCACCGCGCTGAACAGGGCGTGCAGCACCGCGCCGGCATGCGGCTCGGAGAAGTTGGGCTGGAAAGCGAGGATGAAGATCGCGTAGATGTCCTGGATCACCAGTACGCCAAGGGTGAGACGCCCGGGCAGGGTGTCGAGTTCGAGCTTGTCGTAGAGCAGCTTAACCACGATCGCGGTGCTCGACAGCCCGCAGCCGAGGGCGAAGTAGAGGCCCTCGCGGTGGCCGCCGGCGAGGCCGTAGCCGAGCAGCGGGAACAGCGCCAGGCCGAGCAGCAGGCCGAGCGGAAACTGCCCGAAGCCGACAAGCAGCAGCTGGCGCCCGGCGGTCGCCAGTTCGCCGATCTTCATCTCCAGACCGATGACGAAGAGCAGCAGGATGAGCCCGATCTCGCTGATCACCTCGATGTTGCCCTGGTCGCTGACCAGGGCGAAGCCGAGCTCGGGCCCGACCAGCACTCCGGCGATGAGGTAGCCGAGGATGATCGGCTGGCGCAGCCAATGGCTGGCCACCCCGAGTACGGTGGCGGCGATGATGGCGATGCCGATATCGTGCAGCAGCCGATGCATGGCCGAGAACCATGGCAGGGCAGCAGCGCTTGGCAATGATCTCCCGCGCCCTCGCCTCGCTCGCGCCCGCGCCCGCGCCCGCGCCCAGAGCAGCGCATTGCTTGTCGCACTGCGACCACGACCATCGCCGCCCATGCCTGCGAGCACCACCGCCGCCGCCCCGGTCGGCAGCGCCGCCGCCGCCGACGGCGGGCTGCACAGCCTCGACTGGCTGGTGCTTGGCGCCTACCTCGCGCTGCTGCTGATCACCGCCCTGCGCGTGCGCAGCCGCGCCACCGACGCCAACGCCTACTTCGTCGGCGAACGCAACATGCCGGCCTGGGCGGTCTCGCTGTCGGTGCTCGCCACCGCCTTCTCCGCCGCCAGCTTCATCGGCGGCCCTGCCCAGTCCTTCGCCGGCGACCTCACCTACGTCTCGGCCAACCTCGGGGCGCTGCTCGCGGTGGTGGTGGTGGCGGTCTACTTCATCCCCGCCTTCTACCGCTACCAGGTGGTCACCGTCTACGAGCTGATCGCGCGGCGCTTCGGCCAGCCGGCGGCGATGGCGGCGAGCTGGACCTTCCTCATCGGCCGGGTGCTCGCCAACGGCGCGCGGCTGTTCATCGCCGCCATGCCGCTCGCCATGCTCTTCGCCGGCGAACGCGTCGCCGGCGAACGCACCGATTTCAGCGACAACCAGCTCCAGCTCGCGATCCTGGCGCTGGCCGCGATCGGCACCGTCTACGCCCTGGTCGGCGGCATCAGCAGCGTGATCTGGACCGAAGCGGTGCAAATGGTGGTGCTGGTCGGCGCCGCCCTCACCGCCCTGGTCCTGCTGCTGGTGCGCATCCCGCTCAGCCTGCCCGCCCTCGCCACCTTGTTGGGCGGCACCCTGGTCGGGCACGACCACGGCGGCGTCGGTCATTCCAAGCTCACCATGTTCAGCACCAGCCTCGAACCCGGCGAGACCTTCACCCTCTTCACCGCGGTCAGCGGCTGGCTGCTGCTCAACCTCGCCGCCTACGGCACCGACCAGGACCTCGCCCAGCGCATGCTCACCTGCCGCAATGCGCTCAGCGGCGGGCGCTCGGCGCTCGGCGCCATCATCGCCGGCATCCCGGTGCAGCTGCTGTTCCTGGCCATCGGCCTGCTGCTGTGCGTGTTCTACACCCATCCCGAGGTGATGGGGCCGCTGCCCTATGCGGTGCCCGACGAGGACCATGCCTTCCTCACCTTCATCCTCCACGAGATGCCGATCGGGGTGCGTGGACTGATGCTCAGCGCGCTGTTCGCGGTCTCCTTCACCAGCCTGCTCTCGGCGCTCAACGCCATGGCCGCAACCTTCGTCAATGACTGCTACCGACCGCTGATGCGCCAAGCCGACTCGGCGCGCGACTTGCGCGTCGGGCGCACCGCGGTGGTGCTGTGGGGCGCGGTGCTGGCGGGCTTCGCCTGCTTCTGCGTGACCTGGCGGCACTCCAACCATGAGTCCCTCCTCAATTTCGCCCTCGGGGTGATGAGCTTCGCCTATGCCGGGCTGCTGGCGGTGTTCCTCACCGCCCTCTTCACCCGGCGCGGCACTGGCGCCAGCGCCATTGCCGCCCTGCTCACCGGTCTGGTGGTGGTCACCGTGCTGCAACCCGCCGTCTGGCATGCGCTCAGCGGTTACGAGCAGAAGCTGGCCGCGCCCTGGCGGCTGGTGGTCGGCACCGCGCTGGCCTTCCTGGTCTGCCAGGCCGGACAGCCCGCGGGCCTGCCGCCGGAGGCCTTGGGCGTGCCGGCGGCGGTGCCGCCCCGACCACGCCAGGCCGCCGCGCCATGACTCCCGCCGAGCTACCTCCGCTCCTGCTGCCCGCCCCGCGCCAGCTGCGCCGCGGCGATGGCTGGCTGGAACATGGCGGTCGCTTGGCACTGGCGGCCGGTGAGGCCTCGGCGACTGCGCTGGCGCACACCGTGCTCGCTGGTGTGGTCGCGCTGGAGGGTGCCGACGGCGGGCGGGATGCGCCCGCGATCCGTCTGCGCCTGGCGCACGCGCGCGCACCGGAGGCGGAGGCGCTCGGCAGCGCCGACGAAGCCTATCGCCTGACCCTGGCCGGTGCGGATGCGCAAGGCAGCGGCACCATCACCCTGGTCGCCGCCAGCGACATCGCGCTGCGCCAAGGCCTGCGCACCCTCGCCCAGCTGCTGATGCAGTACCCGCAGCGTCTGCCTGGGCTGGTCATCGACGATGCCCCCGTCTTCGCCCAGCGTGGGGTGATGCTCGACATCAGCCGCGATCGCGTGCCGACCATGGCGCAGCTGCGCCTGTTCATCAGTCAGCTCGGCAGCTGGAAGGTCAACCACCTCCAGCTCTACACTGAGCACACCTTCGCCTATGCCGGCCACCAGGAGGTCTGGCAGGGCAGTTCGCCGCTCACCGCCGATGAGGTGCGCGAGCTCGACTCGTGGTGCGCCGAGCAGGGCATCGCCCTCGCTGCCAACCAGAACTGCTTCGGGCACCTCGCGCGCTGGCTGCGCCTGCCGCGCTACGCCCCGCTCGCCGAGATGGGCCTGGATGAGAGCTGGGACTTCGCCGGCCTGGCGCGGCGCACCGGCCCCTTCAGCCTGTGCCCGCTCGAGCCCCGCGCGCTCGCGCTGGTCGCCGACCTGCTCGGTCAGCTCACCCCGCTCTTTCGCTCTGGGCTGGTCAACATCGGCTGTGACGAGGCCTTCGACGTCGGGCAAGGGCGCTCGCGCGCCGCGGTGCTCGCGCACGGGCGCGCCGCGGTCTACCTCGGCTTTGTGCGCCAGGTCTGCGCGGTGGTGCGCGCGCACGGGCGGCGCCCGCAGTTCTGGGCCGACATCGCGCTCGAGCACCCGGAGGCGCTGTCCGAGCTGCCTGCGGAGCTTATCGGCCTGGCCTGGGGCTACGAGCCGGAGGCGCCCTTCGCGCGCTGGTGCGACCAGCTGCGCGGCGCCGGGCGCGAGGTGTGGGTGTGCCCGGGGACCTCGTGCTGGCGCTCGATCACCGGGCGCACGCGGGAGCGCCGCGGCAACCTGCTGGCGGCGGCGCGCGACGGCGCCGCCCATGGCGCGGGCGGCTACCTGGTCACCGCCTGGGGCGACCTCGGCCACCGCCAGCAGTGGCCGGTCACCCTGCATGCGCTTGCCGAGGGCGCGGCGCGCGCCTGGGGCGGGGAAACCCCCTACGATGCTCGTGCCACCTCTCTGCACGCCTTCGCCGACCGCAGCCTGGCGCTCGCACCGTGGCTCGACCAGCTCGGCGACTGCGATGCCGAGCTGCGCGCCCAGGCCGGTGCGCCTGCCGCCGACGGCAGCGCACGGCCCTTGCGCAACGCCTCGGCGCTGTTCAGCGACCTGCAACGACCGTTCGCCGAGCCGTGGTACGGCGACGCCGCCGCCTGGCGCGCGGTGGGCGCACGG
>JAYVMM010000590.1:0-11230 GCA_043758975.1 Planctomycetota bacterium
GGAGAACATGCTCAGGGTGCCATAGCTCGCGCTGCCGTAGATGCCGGAGGAGCCGTTCATCGTGCTGCCGGTATCCTGGCTCTGGCGCGCCACCCACCAGGTCACCGCGGTCGCGCCCCGGGCCAGCCACTCCAGGCCGGAACAGGCGTAATACACCGCCGCTTGCGGTCCGATGGTCTGCTTGCTGCACGCCCCCCATACCGAGTTGGATTCGGTGACCATGATCTCGACCGGGTGGCTGCCGCACCATTGCGCGATCTTGGCCTTGAGCTGGCTGGTGTAGGACTGCACCTTGCCGATCTCGGTGATGAGCAGGGCGGCATCGCTCTCGGTGCCGGGCTCGAAGACGTAGCGGTGGATGCTCACGAAGTCGATGTGGCTGCCGACGGTGCTGAGCACGGCATCGTTCCAGTTCTCCAGGCCGTTGCCGCCCGCGCCGGTGCCGGTGCCGGCCTGGTCGGGCCAAATGGTGGGGATGGTCGCCACCACGCCGACCTTGATGCTCGGATCGGCGGCCTTCATCGCGCTGACATAGGCCATGCAGTTGGTGGCGTAGGCGGACGGCGAGTGGTCGCTGTGATTGTCCGGCTCCCACACGTTGGCCACCGGGTAATAGCCGTTGCCGTACTGTTCATTGCCGATCTCCCAGTAGACGATGCCGGCGTTGGCGGCCTTGGCCGCGGCCACCCAGGCGGCGGCCTCGGTCGGCGTGCCGGTGCCATAATTGACGGTGATCAGCGGTTTGCCGCCGGCGCTGGTGCAGAAGGTGAGGAAGTCGGCGAAGTCGTTCTTGGGGCTGGTGTAGGTCGAGGCGCCGACCCGGGTGTTGGTCTGCCAATGGTACTGGTCGCCGGTGGTGCCGCCTGGGAAGCGCATCAGCCCGAAGCCGGCGGCCTGGAGCAGGCCGGCGTTGCCGGCGTCGGTGAGGTGGTCGTCCCACACCGCGGTGTTGAGCCCGTAGGGCGCAGGCGACAGGGTGGCCACGGTGGTGAGGGCATTGACCGTCACCGTGGCGGTGGCGGCGCTTGCCGCTGAGGCGCCGAGCAGGGTGAGGGCCAGGGCGGTGGGCAGGACGCGGCGGAGGGTGGCGGGAGCGCGCATGGCGGTTCCTCGTGAGTGGGCTGGGGGCGGGCACCATCCGGCGCCGCCCGGGGTTCAGGGCGCGGCGAGCAGTTCGATGTCGTCGATGAAGAGCACGGCATCGCCGCCGAAGAAGTTGAAGGCCAGGGCGTCGATGTGGTCGCGGCGGAAGGGATCGTCCTGGTGTCCGGGCGGGGCGAAGGCGCGCTCGGGCGCCTCGGGGATGGCGATGCGCACCTCGTGCCAGCCGGGGCTGGCGTCGAATTCCCGGATCGCGGTCTTCCAATAGCAATTGTCGCGGTCGTGCAGCTGGACCTGCCAGCGCGCCTCGGCCTGGCAGCGCTCGACCCACAGCCACAGGCGCACGCTGCGCTCCCCCGGTGCGAGCGCGACCGCGCGCAGGATCTGGGCATACGGCAGGCGGTCGCTGACGTCGCGCTGGTAATCGATGCGCAGCGACCAGCTGCCACCGTGCGCGCGCTCCTGGCTGCGTGCGAAGGCGAGCGGACCGCTGTAGGGCTCGTGGCTCCAGGGCGCGGCTAGTTCGAAGCCGTCGAGCAGGCGCGCCAGGGGTGCGGACGGCGCGGGCAGCGCGGGCGCCGGCGCGGGGGCAGCGGGGGCATTGAGGTCGTGCACCGCCAGCACGGTGCCCGGTGCACCAATCGCGTACTGGTTGGCGGCCACCTCGACCTTTGCTGCACCCGCCGCCATGGCGACGAGCCCAGCATAGACGGTCAGGCGGGTGTGGTCGGGCGCGGCGTCGATGGCGAAGGTGGTGCCGATGACCTCGCAGCGGGCGTGGGCGGTCTCCACCACCAGGGGCTGCCCGCTTCTCTGATGCGCGACCTGGGCATGGAGCGTGCCGGCGGCCAGGCGCAGGCGCTTGGACGCCGGTGTGGGTGCGGGCGCCGGCAGCAGCTCGAGCTGGCAGCCGGCGTCGAGGCCGATGTCGCTGCCGTCGGCGTAGCGCAGGGTCAGCGCGCCGGCGGCGGCGACTTGCAGGCGGTCGCCGGGGGCGAGTTCGTCGCCGAGCTCGAGCGCGCGTTCAGCGGCGCCAGCGCCGCCAAGGCGGCGCGCGGCGCCGCTGAGCGCGCTCACCTTCGCGCTCAGCGCCGCGCCCGTCGCTGCGCCCCGCTCGCGCTGGCCATGCAGCAGCAAGGCGGAGAGCAGAAGCAGCAGCACTGCCGCCGCCGCCAGCGCGGTGGGCAGCAACCGGCGGCTCCGGCGGGCGGCGGCGCGCTGGCTGGCAGAGCTGCGTCCGCGCGCATCGGCGGCGCGCAGGCGTTCGACCCCGCGCACGATGCGCGATCCGGAAGTCTCGGCCCGCAGGCGCTCCTGGAAGCTGGCGACCATGGCGTCGCCATCGACGCCGTCGAGCGCCTGGCCGAGCTGGCCCATCAGCGCCCAGTGCGAGCGCGCGCTGCGCGCGCGCTCGCCGCCCGCGTCGAGCAGGCGCGCCAATTCGGCGGCGGCCTCCGGCGCGATGGTGCCGTCGCGGTAGGACTCGAGCAGGACGTCGATCTCCTCGCGCGTCATGTGCCCCCCACGCGCGCGAGCACGCAGCGCAGCAGCGCCTCGCGGATGCGCATCAGCATCATGCCGACGCCGGCCTCGCTCTTGGCCAGGCGCTGCGAGATGTCGCACACCGGCAGGCCCTGGTGGTAGCGCAGCTCGACCAGCGCCCGGTGGCTGTCGGTGAGCCCGCCCAGGCACTGGCGCAGGGCGGCGATGCGCTCGCCGTCGGCCTCGTCGCCGTCTCCGGCGGCGAGGTCGCTGGCGGCCTGGCGCTCGAACGCGAGGTCGACCAGCGCGAGGTGGTGCGCGCGCCGGGTGGCGCGCTCGCGGAGATGGCTCATCACCCGGTTGCGGCAAATGGTGCGCAGCCAGGGGCCGAAGTCGCGGCTCTCGTCGAAACGCGCGAGTGCGCGGTAGGCGTCGAGGAAGGTGTCCTGGACGAGGTCGTAGACGTCATCGACATCGGCGACATAGCGTGCCGCCAGCGCACGCAGGCGCGCCTGGTGCAGCCGCACCAGCCCGGCCACCGCCTGGTGATCGCCGGCCTTGGCGCGCGCCACCAGCTGCCGCTCATCGTCCATCGCCGCTTCTCGTCCCTGCATGCCTGGTGTACGCGCACGCGCGCGCGATCTAACGCGGCAACCGTGCGCCGCCGCGCGGCGCACGCGGCCCGACGTGACTCAACGCGAGAAGCCGATCTCGTCGAGGTAGATGTCGTTGTTGAGCGGGGTCTTGGCCGAGACCACAAGGTCGATCTCCCAGGCCTTCTTGGGATCGAAATCGCTGCCGGTGGTAAACTCGTCGAGCGGGACGGCGACCTCCTTCCAGGTCGCATCGCACAGCCCCGGGAAGCGCGCGATGAGGTCGACGGTCTTGGACGCCTTCTTACCCGTAGAGCAGTTGAGCGACAGGCGCAGCGCGCTGGGCTTGACCTCGCCATCGACGCGGATGGACAGCAGCAGGGTCTTCATCGATGAGATGTCGGTGCCGCCATCGGCGGGGTTCCAGCCGAACCAGTTCCAGCCGAAGGAGGCGGAGGCCACCCCCTCGCCGTGCAGGCGCAGCGCGGCCTTGCCTTGGCGCACGATGGTGTTGGTGATCGCCGGCAGCAGGGTGGCGCCGCCCTTGGGATCGTTCCAGCCGGCGCCCTTGGCGAACTCGTCGCCGTTCCACACCATGGTGTCGCGCGCCGCCACCACCTGCGCCACCGTGGTGAGGTCCTCGGGCAGGTCGAGGCGGGCGAGGGTCAGGGAGCCGACCCCCTCGGGGGTGCGGTAGGCGAACAACGCGTGGTGCTTGCGGTCGAAGACCAGGCCGTTCGGCGCGAAGGGCGCCGGCGGGCCGAGCGACTGCCAGATCTTGCCGTTGTTGGTCGAGATCTGCAGCTGGCGTTCGCCCACCGCCACCAGCCAGCCCTTGCCGAGATCGCATGGACACGAACGCACCACGTTGTCCATCACGCTCCAGGTCTTGCCCTGGTCTGCGCTGCGCAGGATGCCCTCGTCGAGGCCGTAGGCCCACAGGATCTCGCCGGTGGCCAGGCGCAGCGGCGGGCTCTGGGTGCCCTCCTTGCTCACCAGCGACCAGCCCAGGCCGCCATCGTCGCTGCGCAGGATGCCGGTGGTGCGCTCCTTGCCCTTGCCCTTGACCTTGGCCGGCCCGGGGACGTCGGCGGCGATCAGCAGGGTTTTGGCATCGATCACCAGCATGCCGGTGAAGGAGAGGATGCCGTCCGGCAGCCGACCGCTGATGCGACTGAAGGTCTTGCCGTTGTTAACCGAACGGTGGATCCCCTGGTTCTTGTCGAACAGGCTGTGGTACATGGTCTTGCGCTTGGGATCGGTGAGGTCGACGCCGAACGCGCCGAGATCATCGCGGGCGTAGAGCTTGCTCACCGTGGCGCCGCCGTCGCTGGAGGCGAACAGCCCGGCGCCCGCCCCTCGCACCGCCACCCAGAAGGCCTTGGCATCGCTGGGGTCGACGAACAGCTGGGTCGGGCGCCCGGCCATGAGCGCCGGCTGGTCCTTGCCGAGCTGGGTCCAGTTCTTGCCGGCGTTGTCGCTCGCCCACAACCCCTTGTCGGGCATGCCGACGATGAGCGCCTCGCCATCGCCGGACATGGTCGCCAGGCTGATGCCTTTGCGCCAACCGCTATGCTGGTCGGAGAGGTCGGTCCAGGCCAGCCCGGCGGACGCCGCAGCGCCAGCGGCAGGCGTTCCCGGCGGGGTCGGCGCGTCGCCGGCGCGCGCCTGCCCGGCGAGCGCGAGCACCAGCACGCCGACGGACAGCAGCCCGGTGCAGGGGACGAGGGCACGGCAGGCGGTGGAGATCATAGCGCGCTCCCGGGTCGACCGTGGCGGCGAGGCCGGAAATGGTCGCCGGGCAGACGCGCAATGCCAGGTCCAGGACCGTCCGCCAGCGCAGCTGTGCGTCGCAGGCGGGTTTCAGCGCAGCTGGTCGTCGCGGCGGCGCGCCGCCGGTCGGGCCAGGAGCGCGCCCAGGGACAGCGATAGCGCCGCCACCCCGGCACCCAGGCCGCAGCTCCCTCCGCCACCACCGCTGGAGGAGGAGGAGGGCGCGGCAGCAGCAGCGCCGCTACCGCTGCCGCCAGTGCTGGCGCTGGCGCTGATGCCGAGGGCGAGGGTGGCACTCGCGCTGCCGCTGGCATTGGCGGCCCCCAGGGCCACCGCGCTGGTGCCGGCGGTGCCCGCCGCCGGGGTGCCACTGATGGTCGAGCCCGCCAAGGTCAGCCCGGCGGGCAAACTGCCGGCGCTGTAGGTCATCGGGGCGGTACCGCTCGCGGTGATGACATAGGTGAAGGGCTGGCCGACGGTGGCAGTGGCGGTGAGCGGACTGGTGATGAGCGGGGGCGAGGAGCCCGCGCCGCCGCCGCTGCTCCCGCCTCCTCCCCCGCCGCTCCCGCCGCTCCCGCCGCCACCGCCCCCGCTGCCGGAGCTTGGGGCCAGCACCAGCACCGCCAGCGAATACGGTGGGCAGCTGACGGCGAAGGTAGTGGCGATGCCGCCCAGGCTGGCGGTGCTGATGCCGGGCTGGGTGGTGCTGCGCACGAGGGTGGCGGTGGCGCTCGGGGTGAAGCCGGACAGCGTCACGGTGGCGGTGCAGGTGTCGGCGGCAGCGCGATTGGCCAGCAGCAGGGTGAGCGAACCGTCGGCGCGCCGGGCGGCATAGCTGACCAGGCTCGCCTGGCTCGACACCGCCTGCACCAGGGCGTCGCCGCCGCTGGCGAAGGTGTGCAGCAGCTGGGCGCCGTAATAGCTCCAATACGGGGTGTTGGCCGCCGGTTCGGGCCCGCCGCCGTCGGAGAGCATGCCCAGGCTGCCGTAGGTGGCCGTGCCGAAGAGTGCGGCGCTGGTATTGCCGCCGCTGTTGGGGGCATCGCGCACCCCCCACCACGAGACGCTCGCGACGCCGTTGGACAGCCAGGCGAGGTAGTCGCCGGCGAGGAACAGCGCGTTGACCGTGCTCAGGGTCTGCTTGCCGGGGTTCTGGTAGACCGAGTTGGTCTCGGTGACCTGGATCCGCACCGCCGGCGCATGCGCGCCGCACCATTGGTTGATCTTCGCCTGCAGCGCCTGCGCCATGCCATTGATCGACCCGGTGGCGGTGGTGAGCAGGGTCTGGTCGTTCTCCTGCCCGGGGGCCTGGGCATACCAGTGCGCGCTGACAAAGTCGATGCTCTGACCGCATACGCTGAGCACGCTGTCGTTCCAATTCTCCAGGCCGTTACCGCCCGCGCCGGTGCCGGTGCCGGCCTGGTCCGGCCACTTGCCGGGCATGGTCACCACCACCCCGACCTTGATCGAGGGATCGACGGCCTTCATCGCCGTGATGTAGGACAGGCAGGCGGTGGCGTAGGCGGTCGGCGAATGATCGGCGTGCTGGTCGATCTCCCAATTGGCGCCGTAATAGCCGTTTCCATAGACCTCGTTGCCGATCTCCCAGTAGGTGATGCCGTAGTTCTTGCTCTTGGCATAGGCCACCCAGGCGGCGGCATCGGCTGCCGTGCTGCTGCCGTAATTGACGGTGATCAGCGGTTTTGCCCCGGCGGCGGCGGCGAGCGCCATCAGGCCGTCGGTGCCGACTTTGGGGCTGGTGTACATGCCATTGCTGCAGGTGTTGCTCGACCACAGGTACATGTCGGCGGTGCTGCCGCCGGGGTAGCGCCACAAGGTGAGTCCGGCGGCCTTGAGCAGGGCGGCATTGCCGGGGTCAGGGAGGTGATCGTCCCACACCGCGACATTCACCCCGCCCATGGTCGCCGGCAGGGTGACCAGGGCATGCCCGGCGTCGACGCTCACGCTGGCGCTGGTGTCCGCCGCCCCGGCGGCGCGCACCGCCAGCAGGCAGCCGGCGAGGAGCGCCGCCTGGACAAGAACCCGGGGCAGCGCTGCTGGGGTGGCGGCTGCTGGAGTGTGCGCATGGCCTGTCTGGTCAGTCTGGTCTGCCTGCATACGTCGGTATACGCGCTGCCTCCTGTGGCATAACGCGGCAAGCGGGCGCGAGCGCCCAGGCGGCGGACGGCGGCGGGGTCAGGGCGCGTGCGCGGGACCGCCGTCGTCGAACCACTCGTCGGCGGGGTCGAAGGCCGGCACCGGGATGTTGACGATGGTGAGCGCGCCGATCGCCCGGTGGCGGCAGCCTGGACGGATCAGCAGCGCGGTCATCGGTTTGACCGGCACCAGCACGCCGTCGAGCTCCATGTGGCCGGTGCCGCTGAGCACCAGGTAGATCTCGGTCAGGCGCTTATGGTAATGCGTGCGCGCATCCTGCTGGATGTCGACGAGATGGATGGTCGCCACCGGGTTGTCGGCGACCGCAAAGGCGCGCCTGGTCCAGCCGCAGGGGCAGCGTTGGGCGGCGAGCTCGTCGAGCTGGCTGATCAGGTAGGGGGCGGTCGCGGTTCCGGCGTCGTGCATGGCAGCCTCGTTGGCGGCTTCATCCGCCGCGCGCTGCGCACGGTCGGGACCGCATACGCGCATGCTAATCCGCCGAGGCGGGCGGTCTTGGCGGCGCGGGCGGTGCGCCCTGGGGCAGCGGGCGGCGGCTTGCGCGGTACTCGCCCGGGGTGCAACGGTTGGCGACCTTGAAGGAGTGGTGGAAGTGCGAGAGGTCGTCGAAGCCCGATTCGAAGGCCACCGCGGTGACCGAGCGCGCCGATTCGCGCAGCAGGCGCTCGGCGTGCTCGAGGCGCAGGCGCAGGAGGTGGCGGCGCCAGCTCTCGCCGCTCTGCGCGCGGAACAGCGCGGTGAACTGGCGGCGGCTGAGCTGCACCGCCTGCGCCGCCTCGTCGATGGTCTGGGCGCGGAAGAAAGAGGCGCGCAGCTGCAGCAGGTAGGCCGCCACGCGCGCGCGCCCGCCGGAGAGGTCATAGGCGGGCACGACCGTCGGCGGCGGCGCGCCGTGGCGCAGGCAGAGCACCGCGCACTCGTTCAGGCGTGCAAGCATCAGCGCCTGCCAGCCGGGCTGGCCGGCGTCCTGCTCGAAGAGCAGCTCCTGGAACAGTGCGCGCAGCTGGCGGTCGTGGCTCGCGAGCGCCACCGCCAGCAGGCCGGGGGCGGCGAGCTGCTGGTAGACCGCAGGCGGCAGGAGCTCGGGGCGGTAGTGGATGGCGTAGAGCGCCACCGGCGCGCCGGCATGGTCGCGCTGGCGGTGCGCCAACCCGGCGGGGACGTGGCAGAGGGTGCCCGCGCACAGGCTGATCTCCTGCGCGCCGGCGTGCCAACTCGCCGCCCCGGCCACCACCAGCAGGAACTTGGCGAAGCCGTCGGTGAGGGTGCCGGCGAAGCCGGGGGCGTGGTGGCTCTCGAACACCACCATGCCGTGCTCCGGCATGGCGAGCCGGCGCGGGCTGCGCACCAAGGGCGCGCCGCCCCGGCCCTGAGCGCGCGCGGCGAGCCTGCTCCTGGCCATGGCGTCCACCCTACGTCGACGCGGCGCCGGCGCCAGCGCAGGCCCGGGGGTTTGCGCGCGCCCGCGGCGCGGGTAGGACCTCAGGCGGCGGCTGCGCCGCCCCGGGAGCGCACCCTGATGGCACGCCGCCTCGTCCTCGGCCTCGACTTCGGCACCGATTCGGCGCGCGCCCTGGTGGTCGACGCCGACAGCGGCGAGGAGGTCGCCACTGCGGTCGCGCCCTTCGCGCGCTGGGCGCGCGAGGACTACTGCGACCCCGCCACCGCGCGCTTCCGCCAGCATCCCGCCGACCACCTCGAGGCGCTCACCGCCTGTGTAAAGGACGCGCTCGCGCACGCCGGCGCCGCCGCCGCCAGCGATATCCTGGGCATCGGCATCGACGCCACCGGCTCGACCCCGGTGGCGGTCGACGCTGCGGGCACCGCCCTCGCCCTGCTGGCGCGCTTCGCCGACAACCCGGCGGCGATGTTCGTGCTGTGGAAGGACCACAGCGCGGTCAGTGAGGCGGCGCGCATCAACGAGCTGGCGCACCGCGACGGGCAGCTTGATGTCACCCGCTATGTCGGCGGCACGTACTCCCCGGAATGGTACTGGGCCAAGGCCGCGCGCATCTTCCAGGAGGACGCCACGGTCGCCGCCGCCACCGCCGGCTGGGTCGAGCACTGCGACTGGCTGCCCGGGGTGCTCACTGGCAATAGCGCACCCGCGCTCCTCGCGCGCAGCCGCTGCGCCGCCGGGCACAAGGCGATGTGGCACCCCGCCTGGGGCGGTCTGCCACCGGCGGATTTCCTCGCCGCCATCGACCCGCGCCTGCCGGCGCTGCGCGCCGCCTACGCACCTGTCACCCTGACCTGCGACCAGCCGGCGGGGAGGCTGAGCACCGCGTGGGCGCAGCGCCTCGGCCTGCGCGCGGGCATCACGGTGGCAGCGGGAGCCCTCGACGCCCACCTCGGCGCGGTCGGCGCCGGCGCCGGCCCCGGGGTGCTGACCAAGGTGATGGGCACCTCGACCTGCGACATGCTGGTGGCGCCGGCGGCGGCGATCAGCGGCACCGTGCGCGGGATCTGCGGCCAGGTCGACGGCAGCATCATTCCCGGACTAATCGGCCTGGAGGCCGGGCAGAGCGCCTTCGGCGACGTCTACGCCTGGTTCCGCCGCCTGCTCAGCTGGCCACTTTTGGCCTGCGGGCGCGCCGACGACCAGGCGCTCAGCGCGCTGCTGCCGGCGCTCGAGGCCGCGGCCCTGGCGCTGCCGCCCGCCGGCGGAGTGTTATCAGTGGACTGGTTCCATGGGCGCCGAACCCCCGACGCCGACCCGCGCCTCTGCGGCGCGCTCAGCGGGCTGACCCTCGGAGCCGAGGCGCCGGCACTCTACCGCGCCCTGGTCGAGGGCACCGCCTACGGCGCGCGCGCCATCCTCGAGCGCTTCGTCGAGCAGGGCATCGCGGTCGAACGGGTGATCGCCCTCGGCGGCATCGCCCTGCGCTCACCGCTCGTCATGCAGGTGTGCGCCGACGTGCTCGCGCGCGAGATCGGCGTGGTCGGCAGCGAGCAGTGCTGCGCCCTCGGCGCGGCGATCGCGGCCGCGGCCGCCGCCGGCTGCCATCCCTCGCTCGCGGCGGCGCAGGCGCGCATGGCCAGCCGCATCGTGCGCAGCTACCGCCCAATCGCCGCCCATGCGCCAGCCTATCGCGACGGCTACCGCGCCTACCGCGCGCTCGGCGCCCACCTCGAGGCCGGGGTCGCATCCAAGCCAGGCTGAGCGCACCCGCCTCTGCGGTTCACGCTTGCCTGGTGGCCCGTCCGGCGATTCTGCCTGGATAGGGAGAGCGCCATGGCCTCAGCATTCAGGGTCAGCGCGCAGCGGGCGAGCGCGGCAACCGGCATGACGGCGCTCTGCGTGCTGCTGCTGATGGCCTGCGGGGCCCCCCTCGCGCGCGGCGGTGAGGGACCGCGCTTCACGGTGGTGGACGATCACGGGACCGCGCTGCTGCCGGCGGGCCCCCTCTCCATCATTGATGTGCTGCGCTGCGAGGGCCTGCGCGCGCCCATCGAGCGGGAACTGCGCACCACGCTCAACCTCCTCTCCAGCGATGCGCCGCCCGCCGCCTTCGCAGCGCGACTGAGTTGGCCGGCCAAAGACCTGGCGGTGGAGCTCATGGATCCCGCGGGCCAGGGCGGGAAGCAGGACTGGCCGGTGGCCACCCTGACGCTGTACCTGATCCGCCGTCAGGAGAGCGGCATGTGGGCATTCCAGCTGCGGGCGACCGGCACTGACGGCAGGACCTGCCACGCGGAGAAATACGATCCGGGCTGGGCGATCACCGTCAGCGATCTGGCCGCCGCCTACTACCTGAAGCTGCTGCCCGCGGTGCCTCCACCTGGGCACTGAAGCCCGAGAGCCGTTGCGATCGCGGTGCCCTTTCCGCGTCTTCAGCGTCGTCAGCACCTGGGTCGGCTGATCCTGCAGACGTGCGACCTCTCATCGACCGCGAGGCGTGATGAGGCCCCAGCAGAACTTGAGGTTGTACGCCACGTCCAAGCTGTTCGCGCTGACCCTGGGCGAGTAGCCAGATTCAGCCAGGAGTGATGAGCTCGAGCTTGGGGAAATACGTGCGATAGCGCGCCGCATCGCGTGTCATCAAGCAGTATCCGGCAACCGAGGCATGGGCACCAATAAAGAAATCGGGAAGCGGAGAATGCTT